>JACRCT010000716.1 GCA_016218885.1 Deltaproteobacteria bacterium
GGCAACGGCAGGTCGGTACGCCTGCGCCTCTTGCCGAGTGCGGCCCAGGCGAGGGTGACCCTGCTCGACCAGGAGAGCGGCGCCTCCACGACGGTGACGGTCAAGCGCCCGTTGGCCTCATCCCCTTAGGTGAGCTGCGGCCTCGACTCGCCCCGGGCTCTCCCAGGACGCAGTCTTGGCTCATGCGGGTGTTCGTCGCCGGCGCCACAGGCGTCCTGGGCCGGCCCGTGGTGCGCCGTCTGGTCGAGGCGGGCCATGAGGTGACGGGGCTGACCCGCTCGTCCGCCAAGGTCTCGCTCCTGCGCGAGCTGGGTGCGCGCGGCGTGGTGGGGGATGCCCTGCACGGCCGCGCGCTCGAGGACGCCGTCGTCGCCGCCCGCGCCGAGGCGGTGCTGCACCTGCTCACGGCCCTGTCCAAGGGACTGCCAGGCCGCGGCCGGGACCTCGCGCCGACCAACGAGCTCCGAGTCCGGGCGACCCGTCACCTGCTCGCCGCCGCTCAGCGGGCTGGCGCCCGGCACTTCGTCGCCGAGTCGATGGTCCTCGCCTATGGGTTCGGTGACCTGGGAGGTGAGCCCCTGCGAGAGAGCTCGGCCCTGTCGGCGCCGCCCCGCAACAGAGCGCAGCGCGAGACGGTGCTCTCCCTGCGCTCGCTCGAGGAGCAGACGATCGCTGCGGGGCGCACGGGCCGGATGGCCTGCGCTGCACTCCGATTGGGGCTCTTCTACGGTCCCGAGGCTTCGGGCGCAGTGATCGCTGCGCTCAGGCGGCGAGCGCTGCCGTTGCCAGGCGGCGGGGCAGGGGCGGTGCACTCCTTCATCCACAGCGAAGATGCGGCCACGGCGGTCGTGGCCGCCCTCACCGGTGGAGCGACAGGGGTCTTCAACGTCGTGGATGACGAGCCGACGAGCCTGCGCGCCTTCCTCTCTGCGCTGGCCGAGGCGACCGCCGCTCCGCGGCCCCGGAGGATTCCGATGTGGCTCGCTCGATGGCTCGCTCCCTATTCGGCGGCCGTCTTCTCGACCCGCTTGCCGGTATCCAACGCCCTGGCCCGGGAGCGGCTCGGGTGGGTGCCCCGGTTTCCAAGCTACCGCCAGGGCCTGGCCGAGCTTGACCGGTCCCTGCATGACCTCGAGCCGGCGGCCTATGCAGTGCCGGGCCCACAAGCCCCTGGACAGCACGGCCCCTGATTGCGAGGGGCCTGGAGGGCGCCCGGGAGGGCCCACGCAAGCCGTGCAAGACGGGGAATCCCGCGGCACTTTTTTTCCTTCTCTTCGAAGAGCGAACTGCCTATCCTGCGCCGCGTTCTCCGGGGATGCCGATCAGGGAAAACGGTCCTTAGAATCGGTGCTTCGGAGGGGCAAGGGGTGTCCTTTTCACCGGCCTCGCGGCGCGTTCGCGCGAAGCCCGATGAAGCCTCAGGCCGACAGGCAGATCGACGCGACGATTGAAGCCGAGCGGGAGCTCGGCGATCCCACGGGAGGCAGATATGGCTCAGAAGTACGTGTACTTCTTCGGCAACGGCAAGGCCGAGGGCCGAGGCGACATGAAGAGCGTGCTGGGCGGCAAGGGCGCCGGCCTGGCCGAGATGACCAGCATCGGCCTACCTGTCCCCGCCGGTTTCACCATCTCGGTCGATGCCTGCGTAGCCTACGACGAGGGCGGGCGCAAGATGCCCAAGGGCCTGGACAAGGAGGTGCTGGCCCACATCGCGAAGCTGGAGAAGGTCACCGGCAAGAAGTTCGGCGATCCCGAAGACCCGTTGCTGGTCTCGGTGCGCTCCGGCGCCGCCCGCTCGATGCCGGGCATGATGGAGACCATCCTCAACCTGGGCCTCACCGACGTCTCGGTCGAGGGCCTGGCCAAGAAGACGGGCAACCCCCGCTTCGCCTACGACGCCTACCGCCGCTTCATCCAGATGTACTCCACCACCGCCATGGGCCTCTCCAAGGAGCCGATGGAGCACATGCTCCACGAGCTGAAGGCCAAGAAGGGCACCAAGCTCGACACCGACCTGACCGCCGAGGACCTGAAGGGCCTGTGCGAGCAGTTCAAGGGCTTCTACCAGGAGAAGAAGGGCCAGCCGTTCCCCCAGGACGTCATCGAGCAGCTGTGGGGCTCGATCGGCGCGGTCTTCAACAGCTGGCAGGCCGAGAAGTGCGTGACCTACCGCCGGGTGGAGAAGATCACCGACGTGCGGGGCACCGCGGTCAACGTGGTGCAGATGGTGTTCGGCAACAAGGGCGAGAACTCGGGCACCGGCGTCTGCTTCACCCGCGACCCGAACTCCGGCGAGAACGTCTTCTACGGCGACTACCTCATCAACGCGCAGGGTGAGGACGTGGTGGCCGGCATCCGGACCCCCCAGCCCATCAACCAGCTCAAGAAGGCCATGCCCAAGGCGTACGCCGAGCTGGAGCGGATCTACAAGCGGCTGGAGAAGCACTACCGGGAGATGCTGGATATCGAGTTCACCATCCAGGACGGCAAGCTCTATATGCTGCAGTGCCGGGTGGGCAAGCGGACCGCGGGCGCGGCGGTCAA
>JACRCT010000667.1 GCA_016218885.1 Deltaproteobacteria bacterium
AGTGTCGTGTCGGCCTGCATGAACGGCTGGAACAGGCGCGACAGCATCTGGGGGGCGATGCCGACTCCGGTGTCCGCCACGCGAACGACGGCCCAGCCCGCGGCCGGATCCGCGCAGACCAAGACGCGCGCGCTCCCTCCGGGGTCGGTGAACTTCCCGGCGTTCTGCAGAAGATTGCCGACCACCTGTGCCAGTCGGTTCCCATCACCCTGCACGGGCACCGGTCGAGGCGCCGGCGTGAACTCGAGGTGGACCCCGTTCTTCTCCAGGAGCAGGCGATGATCCTCGACCGTGCGCCGCACCAGCTCGTTGAGCTCCAGCGGCTGGCGCTGCAGCTGGATCTTGTTGCAGGAGATCCGGGTCACGTCCAGCAGGTCGTCGACCAGGTGGGCAAGCTGCCCGACCTGACGGTCGATCACCGCCAGGGCGCGACGGGCCTGCTCGCTCCCGGGTGCAGCGCGCCCCAAGACGAACAGGCTGTTGCGGATGGGAGCGAGGGGATTGCGCAGCTCGTGCGAGAGCACCGCCATGAACTCGTTCTTGTGGCGGTCGACCTCGTGCAGGCGCTCGTTCGCCTCCCGCAGCTCCGACTCCGTCCGCTTGCGTCGGGTGATGTCGATGTTGATGCCGAGCACGCGGAGAATGCGTCCAGAGCCGTCGTGCTCCGCCTTGCCCTTGCACTCGACCCACCGCGTCTCCCCGGAGCTGTGGAGGATCCGGAACTCCAGCTCGAAGGGTTCGCGTCGCGCGATGGCAATGTCGCGGGCGGCCTCGAGGTTGGCAAGGTCGTCGGGATGGACCCGCTGGCTCCAGTCCCGGTAGGTCGCGATCGAGCCCGGCGCCAAGCCGTAGAGCTGCGCAAACTCGGCCGCGACGCTCACCTTCCCGGTTTGCGGGTCCCACTCCCACACCCCGACGGCTGCGTTCGCCTGCGCCAGGCGCAGCCGCTCCTCGCTGCGCTTGAGCGCCTCCTCTGCCTGCCGATGCGCGGAGCGCAGACGTATCGCCCGGATTCCCTGCGCCACGTCGCTGGCCAGCTCGGCGAGCAGCCTCTGCTCGGCCTCCGAGAAGGGGTCAGGCTCCCGCGAATAGATCGAGATCGCGCCGAAGGCCCTCTCGCCGGCCATCAAGGGGAGGACGATCGACGAGGCATATCCACGCTTGAGCGCCTCCGCCCGCCAGGGCTCGAAGCGCGGATCGTTCAGGATGTCGATGCAGGCCGAGGGCTTCCCCGTGCGGATCGCCGTGCCCGTGGGTCCCCGGCCGCGCTCGGTGTCCGCCCAGGTGAGGCCAAGCGTCTCCAGGTATCCCTCCTCGAAGCCGGCGTGGGCCACCGGCCGGATGGTCTTTCCCTCGTCCTCCTCGGCATAGCCCACCCACACCAGCGCGTGGCCGCAGTCCTCGAGGACGATCCGGCAGATCGTGTCGAGAAAGCCCGCCTCGTCCACGGCATCCGCCTGGGCCCGGGTGCAGTTGCCGAGCGCGCGCAATGCCTTCTCCGCCTGCTTGAGCGCGGTGACATCCTGGATGGCCACCGCTGCCCCGACGACCGTTCCGCTGCTGTCGCACACCGGCGCGGCGCTGTTGAGGACGAACGCCCGGGTCCCGTCGAAGCGCTGAATCTGCAGCAGCTGCCCGATCACGGGCTTGCCCAGCCGGACAGCCTGCGCCGAGGCCCACTCCTCGGGCGCCACCGGCTTGCCGCTATCGACCCACCAGGCCTTGTACCCCGCGTAGTCAGCCACGCTGCGTGTCGCGGGGCGCCCCTCCCCCCATATCTGCTCATAGCCGGAGTTCGACCGGACGCTGCCCCCTCGAGCGTCGGTGATGGCCACGCCCACCGGCAGGGCCTCCATCACCGCCTCCAGGCGCTGCCTCTCGTTCTCCGCCGCAGCGCGCGCCTCCTCGAGCTCCTCGCCGCGCCGTTGGAGAGCCTCCTCGGCCCTCCGGCGCTCGTCGTCGCGCAGCTCCCGCTGGGTCCAGGCATAGAGGACCGGCGCGATCCGGTCGGCGACGGCGTCGAGGAACCTGCGGTCCTCCTCGGTGTAGTCGCTCGCCTTGTTGGCCAAGTGGAGCAGCCCGACCACGGAGCCCTGAAACAGAATCGGGGTGGCGATGCTGCGCTCGATGGGCACGTGACCCTCGGGGACCGGCGAGGGCTCGTTTCTGATCTCGGTCCTCTTCTCCAGGAGCGCCTTTCCCCAAAGCCCCTTCCACGCCGGCCGCGGGTAGCAGATGCACTTGCGCTCCACCTCGCAGCTCGGGAACAGCCGCGACATGGTGGGGCAGACGAGATCGCCCTTCTCGTCGATGTAGCCGAACACGCCGTGCCGGCTCGCCATCAGCGCCAGCACCTGGTCGAGAACCTTCTCGTACAGCGCGAACCCCGTCTCCTTGACGAACAGCTCCAGGAGCGCGTTGGCCGCGGCGATGACGCGATTTTCCTCCGCGAGCTTCGCCGCGGCCCGCTCGCGATCGGTGATGTCGCGCAGCGAGGTGACCAGGCCGCACGACTCGCCGCAGGCCCCGCGCAGGACGGCCGAGCGGGCGTCGGCGATGAAGGAAGAGCCGTCCTTGCGCCGGCAGCGGACCTCCTCTTCCCGGCTTCCGTCGACCAGAAGCTTCTCCACCGCAACCCTGCGGAACGAGCCCTCGCCCTCGGAGCCGAACAGCTCGGAGATGTCCTTGCCTCTCGCCTCCGTCGCGCTCCAGCCGAAGGTCTCCTCGGCGACCTGGCTCCAGTAGCGGATCTGCATCTGCTCGTCGGTGGCGACCACGGCGTCGTGCACCCGCGCGAGCAGGCCCGCCTGGAACGCGCGTTCCTCATCGGCCAGCGACTTCGCGACGGCCACCGCGAGATAC
>JACRCT010000692.1 GCA_016218885.1 Deltaproteobacteria bacterium
GCGCGATGCCGTGAGGGCGGATGGCGTTGAAGCCCACGCCGAGCAGAGCGCAGCCGGCGGTGATCAGGACCGCCTCGCGCAGCGCTCGGGCGAGCGATGGGATCGAGGTTCTCATCGTTCAGCGCTCCACGCAGGTCGAGCCACGCTGCAGCGCCTCGTCTTGGCGAAGCATGTCCTGGACCCGCTCCTCTGCCCCGTCGCCTGCCTCCGTCCCGAGCCCCCAGTCGAGCGGCAGGCTCCCGGGATGCTCCGCCGCGCGCGGCGTGAAGGGGTCCCACGTGTAGCTCCAGACGAGCTTGAGAAGCACGCGGTGGTCCGAGAACGAGTAGGCGGCTGCGCTGCTCCAACGTTGCCCGAGCTCGTAGGTCAGGCCTGCCCTCACGCCCGCGAGCGTCGGGCTCCAGAGGCCCAGCGAGGCCCGCAGCAGCAGGTCGCGGCGCGCCTCGTCGGTGCCGAAGTAGCCCGCGGAGCGCGGGTAGCGATCGAGGGCGCCGGCGAGCCCCGTGCGAATCGAGACCCGGCGTGGCAGCCGCCACTCGGCGGACACGAGCAGCGTTCCGCCCCAAAGGTCGTAGGCAGCGTTGCGCGACCAGTGCGCGCGTCCCGTGAGCGCCCCCATCAGGTGCACGAAGGACGCGGGACGCAGAGTCCCGCCCAGACCCAGATCCGCCTCGGTGCGCGTGCGTCCGTCCTCGCGCAAGAAGCGCCGTCCGGCCCCTCCGAAGATCGTCATGGACCTCGGCAGAGCCAGCTCCAGCTCGCCGCGATGGGCGTTGGAGAAGAGCAGGGGGCCTGGGGAGTAGCGGTCGCCCGCCTCGACTCGCAGGGCCTCGAAGCGATAGGCGACCAGGGCACCTCCGAGGAGGTCCAGGAGGAGCGCAGGTCTGCCGGAGAGGAGCAGCGTGCCGTAGTCCCGGCTCTCTTCGGCGCCGTAACCCATCGCCCGCATCTCGCCCTCGAGGATCGGCCGGGCGAAGAAGCCCGGCAGGAGCAGGCGCAGCGACGCCGAGGCCTGTCCCCCTGCGCTTGCGGTCGCCCGTTCGCTCTGGGGGTCGATGGGGGATCCCGCCCGTGCGTTGGAGGTCCACAGCCCGGAGAGCTCCACGCGCGCTGTCAGCGGCGGCACGTATCCCGGATAGGCGACTCTGCGAAGGGCTGGGAGGGCCGCCAGGTCCTCTGCATAGACCTCAGGTTGGGACAGGCCCGAGATGAGCGCCGCGCGGGCCTCGGAGGGCTTGTCCTCGGCCGCCGCCACCGCGGCCTCCAGGAAGCTCCGTCGCGCAGCCAAGGCTCCTGCCGGACAGCGCGCCTGCTCGAGCTCGGCCCGGGCGGCATCGCGCACCTTCTGGCGAAGCGCGATCCACGCCAGCGCGAGCCGTGCCTCGCAGTCACCGGGGTCGCGTGCGGCGAGACTCTGCAGCGTGCGCAGGGCCCAGAAGTCGTTGCCCTCCGCGAGGTAGGCGCGGGCCAGCAGCAGCGCCCGCTCGCGCGATTCCGCCCCCGGGCCCACGACCGCCTTCAGTAGCTCGATGGCCGCCCGCGGCTGCCCCTGGTCGAGGAGGATGCGCGCTCGCTCGGGCCAGCCCTCGTCGACCTGGGGCGAGGCGCCCAGCGCCGCGGCGGCGAGCAGGGCGAGACAGGAGGCGGAGCTCACGGCTGGTCCTTGCAGCAGCGGAAGCCGCGCGCCGGCGGACCCCAGGTGACCTCGCTCGTGCACCGGTGGAGCGCCTCGGAGTCACCGCAGTTGTAGGCCCCGCCGCGGGCGTGGTCCTGGCCGTCGTCCGAGTCGATCAGCTCCCAGACGTTGCCGTTGAGGTCGTAGACGCCCCAGGCGTCCACGCAGCGGGGGAAGCTGCCGGTAGGGGCTACGTGGAAGCTCGCGCCGCAGGGGCCGCCGCTGCCCGCCGGAGAAGGCTGCTGGTAGCAGTGAGGATAGGGACAGGCCGCCACCGAGCTGCAGCTGGGCCCGGCGCAGTCGCAGAAGGCGTCGATGCCGTTGCAGGCCGTCGCGTCGTAGGTGGCGCCGTAGGAGTAGGCGGTGAGCGAGGGGCCTGCGCATGATTCCAGCCACTCGTCGGCGCGGCAAAGCCGCTTCCCGGCCAGCTGGCAGGCGGCGCGTGCCTCCGCGGTCGAGATCGGCCACCAGGGCTGCACGCCCGGACGGCTGGTAGGGAACGCGGAAGCGCCGAGCTCGGCGTCGGTCGCGTCCTCGCGCGAGGCCTCCCAGCGGTCCATGCAGAATCGGCCGATCGCCGCCATCTCCACGGGGCACGCGCCGTCGCCCGCAGCCGCGTCCGCCACTCCAGCGTCGGCGAGGGTCGCTGCATCTGCTGCTCCGGCGTCCCCGGGACCGGCGGCGTCGGCCTCTGGCGCCGTGGCGTCCAAGGGCGTCGTTGCGTCCTCGGCTCCGGCGTCCGCGAGCTCCTCGGCGCAGCCCCCGTCAGCGCGACCCGCGGGGCTCGCGTCGAAGGGGCTGCCGTCCGCCATGGTCGAGGCGTCGAGGGCGGGGGAGGGGGGGAGCCCGGCATCAGGGGCCGCGGCGGTTCCGTCGGCGCAGCAGCGAAAGCCCTGCGCCGGAGGGCCGAAGGTGCCCTCGTAGTCACAGCGGTGCAGCGCCTCGGAGTCACCGCAGTTGTAGGCGCCCCCGCGCACGTGGTCACGGCCGTCGCTGGAATCGACGAGCTCCCAGACGTTTCCGTTCAGATCGAAGGCTCCCCATTCCCCCTTGCAGGACCCGAAGCTTCCCGTCGGCGCGACGTGGAAGGCGGCTCCGCAGGGGCCCCCCTGCCCCCCCGGGGCCTCTCGGTTGAAGCAATGAGGGTAGGGGCACAGCGGTACAGAGGCGCAGCTCGCGGAAGCGCAGTCGCAGAAGGCGTCGATGCCATTGCACGCGCTGGGGTCGTAGCTTGCGCCGTAGCTGTAGGCCGTTTCGGCAGCCCCGCGGCAACCCTGGGTCCACTCGTAGCCCTGGCACAGGCGCTTGCCCGCGGAGTGGCAGGCCTGCCGTGCCTTCTCGGTCGTCGCCGGGAACCAGGGCAGCACGCCCGGGGCCGACCTCGCCATCGACTCGTCGCTGCCGGCACTGGTCGCGCTGGAGTCCGACCGGGAGGCCTCGTAGCGGTCGAGGCAGAAGGCATTGGCCACCGCGACCATGTCCGCGGGGCACTGCAGCGAAGGCAGGGGCAGGGCTCTGCAGCGGTGGTCACGGCACTCGGAGCGATCGGGGCAATCGGCGGCCACCGAGCATTCGTGGACGCACCTTCCCTCGCTGTTGCAGACGCGCGGCGCCTCGCAGTCCGAGGCCTCGAAGCAGCGCCGATCGACACACGCGGAGCCGAAGGCGAGGGCGAAGGTGACGGCGAGCAAGCTGAGGGCCGGCGACGAAAGAGGCATGGGATTCGGGAGCTTAACTCGGAGCGCTGGCCCGCGCCCTTAGCTTCCTCGCCAGGCGCGTCGATGGAGGCCCGTCGAGCGCACGAGCGGTCGCGCGCGCCTTCATTGCCCGGAGGCGCGGCTCGCGGGCCCGGCCCGCTGGCTCCTCTGGCGACATGGTCAGCGGCCGGCATCCCCCACTGTGGAAGAGCGGACGGATTCGGCACGGACCTTGATCTCTGTCGTCGCGCACCTTGGCCGTAGCAGTGGGGCCCCAGGGTGAATTCGCTGCTCGCAGTCGGACAGGACCCAGGAGGGAGGCAGCCGACACCGCACTAAAGGACGAGCTCGAACGAGCCGATAGCACGACGGGTAAACAGGCTCGCCCAGCGGGCCTTCACGCTGAATGGCACGTAGGTAAGGAGGCACGCAATGTCGCGAAGCAACACGTGGATGCTGAGAATCACCGCTTTGACAATGGTAGCAGTGGGCGTCGGCTGCGACGGTGCCTCCGATACGTACCAGCGTGTCCCTGAGCATGTGGATGGCATTGAGGAGCTCGCGCAGCCTCTCTCCGTCATCGCCTCCTGCCCGGCGGCCACGGGTTGCACGTTCGTGACGGCCACCGGAGCGCTGACGGTGAGTCTCGTCGCTGCCGACGTGGCGATCATCTCCAAGCATCCGGTGAGCGGCGCCATCCTGGTCAATGACGTGGCCACTCCCGGCGCGACCTCGACCACGGTCAAGACCATCGCCATCACCGCGGCGGGCGCAGTCCACACCGTCATCATGGACTTCGCCAACGGGACCTTCGCTCCGGGCACCGCCACGGTGCCGGGTATCACCATCGACTGGGGCGCCACCGCGGGCATCAACGCCTTCAAGGTGCGTGGCTCCAGCACGGCGGCGGACACCGTCACGGCAGGCCAGAACTCGAGCGGTGCGTTCGCCGTCAGCTTCAACACCGACGCCTACGCGGACATCGTCTTCACCAATGCCAGCAAGGGAACGGAGACCTACACCTTCAGCCTCGGCGGCGGCAACGACATCTTCGGTGCCGACGCCGTCAGCGCAGTGGCGCGCTTCGGAGCCAGCTCCACCGCCATGCCGGCGACCCACGCCGTCACTGTCTATGGCGGCCCCGGCGATGACCAGTTCCAGGGCGGTCTCGGCGCCGACTTCTTCTACGGCGACGCCGGCAACGACACCTTCAAGGGCGGCACGGCTCACGTCGCCGGCACCAAGACCTTCGCCGGCGGCGCCGACACCGACACCGCGGACTACTCGGCTCGGCCCGCCAGCGTGAACCTGGTGCTCAAGGCGGATGGTTCCGCTTTCTCCGGCCAGGGCGTGGCGGAGCTCAACAAGATCAACAGCGACGTCGAGGTCCTCAAGGGAGGAGCCGGCAACGACACCTACACCCCTGACCCCGCCGGGCTCGTCGGCCATGCGTTCTACGGCGGCGCAGGGACGGACACCGCCGACTACTCGGGCGTGGGCGCCGCGGTGACCGTGACGATGGCTGACAAGCTCTCCAACGACGGCGTCCCGACGACCCAGAAGGACGACATCCGCGACGACGTCGAGAACCTCAAGTGCGCCACCGGCTTCGCGTGCACCGTGACGGGAAACACCCTGGACAACACCTTCACCGTCCCCGTCGGCTCCACCGTGGCCCATTCGTTCAGCGGCGGCACCGGCATCGACCTCGTGGACTTCAGCGCCTTGACCGCGGTCGCGCACGCCACAGGGCTCGATGTGAAGATGGACTTCACGGCCTCCACCACCAACGGCCTGCTGATCAACACCGACGTGGAGAACATCAAGTGCCCGACGGCGGCCATCGCCTGCACGGTGGTGGGGAACGCCGCGGCGAACCATATCTGGGGCGGCGGCGCGCTCGACACCATCTCCACCGGCGCCGGTGACGACATCATCGAGGGGGTGGGCGGTGCCGTCGACATCATCGACTGCGGCGACGGCAGCGACATCCTCCTCGTCACCTCGGCTCTGACGACCCCCGCCGTCGGCTGCGAGCTGTAGGAACCAGCGTCGTGTCACGAGCAAGGGGCAGGCGACTTCGTCCGCCTGCCCCTTGCGTTGTATCGGGCCCGCGTCGCCCAGAAAGAGTGGGGAACATGCTGCGTCTCAGAGTTGGCCTCTGCTGCAGTCTCTTTGCGCTGGTGCTCACCGCCTGCCCGGCAGGCACCGCAGACACCACGGACGGCGGGGGCGTCAGCCGCGACGGTGGGACGAACCCCAAGACCGACGGCGGGGCTGCGATCGAGCCGGTGGCCCCGGAGCTGACCTCCGCCCAGGCCCAGATCTCGGGGCGAACCGGACGGGACCTCCGCTTCACCGTCAAGGGCCACGACCAGAACCTCGACGTGGTGGGCCTGTGGGTCCGCCTCCTCGACGCTCAGGGCCAGCCGGTCCTGGCCTTCGACTCCGATCGCGATGGGACCCTCGATTCCGCCAGCGGGCCGGTGGGGCTCGACGACCAGAAGCTCGTTGGCGAGTCTCTGACCGCCACCGCCACTTTGCGAAAGCTCCTCGACAAGGTGCAGAGCGCCGCCCAAGTCGGGGTCGCGCTGCAGGACGCCACGAACCTGCGCTCGGAGGAGATGGTCGCGCCCGTGGTCGCCCAGCCGGTCCTGAGCATGGGGGACGCCTGCGACCCGCTCTTCCTGGCCAATCGCTGCGCCGCCGGGTTGGGGTGCCGCGGCACGCCCCCCACCTGCAAGGAAGGGCTGGCTCCGGAGATCACCCGCATGGCGTTCCTCAAGGGCGCCAATGGCCCGAGCATCCTCATCGAAGGCACCGAACCCGAAGACGACCTCGTCACCATTCACTTCGGGTTCCAGAACGCACAGGGCCAGCCGACGTCCATCGACTCCGACGGCGACGGGACCGCGGACCTCGAGTCCTTCGACTTCGATGCCACCGGCCAGGCGGTGGACGGGACATTCTTCATCCGCATGCAGCCGGCGGACGGGTTGGACCAACAGGTGTCCAAGCTGACCGCCAGCGCCGCTGACCTGGCCGCACACCAGGGGGCGCTGAAGACCGCCAGCCCGACGACGACACCGGTCCGCAGCGCCGGTCAGGCCTGCGACCCGCGGGGGTTCGATGTCTGCGCGGCCAACCTGGCTTGCACTCCCGGAGTCGTGGGCAAGCCCAACGTCTGCCAGAGCGCCTCGACCCTGCGCACCACCCAGTGCGGCGCGGCGCCGATTCTCGTGGCCACGGCTGCGGGTGCCACCGCCCTCGGCACCGCCGATGGGGTCAGCCTCTGGGACACGCCGGCGGGATGCCAGTCCAACGACCCGAAGGGCCGGCCGGAGGGTCTGGTCACCTTGCGCCTCACCGAGCGAGCCCAGAGGCTGACCCTCAGCACCGAGCATCCGGGCACCACCTTCGACACCGCCCTGTACATGCTCACCGGCTGTCCGCTCGACTCCACCGATTCGTTCGGCTGCTCCGACGACGCGAGCGCCGCCTCCAGCGCCTCCCGGCTGGTGGTCGAGAACGTTCCGGCGGGCGACTACCTGGTGGTGGTCGACTCCTTCAGCTACGAGGGTGGAAGCTTCGAGCTGTCGGCGCAGGTGGAGTAGGGCTCGACCTACTGACGTGACAGCTGCCGGCCCCGGGTCCGTCCCGGGGCCGGCTCGCATTTGGGTCCCCTCGAGGATCTGCGCTCGTCGCCCCGTCCAGGTGCCGTCGATGCGCCACACACAAGCTTGACAGTGCTCTCGTTGGACGAGCGTCCTCGCGCACGC
>JACRCT010000693.1 GCA_016218885.1 Deltaproteobacteria bacterium
ATCAGCACCGCGCCGAAGAACGCCATCCCCCCCAGCACCAGCAGCATCGAGCGGTTGCCTATCTCATAGGTCTGGCGAACCACCTCGCCCCTGGGCATCGGGCGCTTGAGCCCGGCGCAAAGATCGGCGAGCAGCTGGCGCAGGCTGGCCCTCATCCGAGCACCTTCGCCAGCGCCAGGGTGAGCAGCCAATCGATGGCGGTCAGCACCGCCGCGCTGGAGACGACCGCGGTGGCCGCCGCCCGGCCCACTGCCTGCGCCCCGCCGCGAGCCATCAGCCCGCAGCGGGTCGAGACCAGGGCGATGACTGCGCCGAAGGCGAAGGTCTTCACCAGGCAGGCGACCAGGTCACGCCAGGAGAGCAGCCCCGCGAAGCTGCGGAAGAAGAGCCCGAGGTCGATGTCCAGCATGAGCTTGCCGAAGATGGCCGCGAAGAGGATCGCCACCAGAGAGCAGGCGGTCCCCAGCAGGCCGATGCCGAGGGTGCTCGCCGCCACCCGGGGCGCGACCAGCAGCGCGAAAGGGTCCTCTCCCACGCCGCGCAGCCCCTCGAGCTGGCCGCCGATGCCCATCGACGCCAGCTCGGCTGCGTTGCGCGCTCCTACCCGGCCGGTCATCACCAGGGCCACGAAGAGCGGACCGAACTCGCGCAGCACGGTGTAGCCGGCCGCCCAGCCCACGATGGCCCGCGCGCCATAGCGCGACACGTTGAGGTCTGCGAGCAGCACCAGGATTCCGCCGGTGAAGACCGACACCAGCGCGCCCAGCGGCAGCGAGTCGAACCCGAAGCGCACCAGCGAGCGCACGAGCTCGTGTCGATCCAGACCCTGCAGCGCGCCCAGGGCGCGCACGGTGACCATCGCCACGCCACCCACCTGGCGCACCCCGGAGCCCACCTGCTGAAACCAGCCGAGGATCGAGGAGCTCACGCCGCCGCCTCCCCGAAGAGCGAAGCCACCCGCGCCTCGCCTCGCACCTGCCGGGGCTCACCGCGCGCCGCCACCTTCCCGCCGTCGAGGATGAGCGCCTCGGTGCAGACCTCCCACATCGGCGCGGGGTCGGCGAGGGCCATGATCAGCCCGCCCTTGCCTCCCCACATGCCGACCAGCAGGTCGCGCATCCGCGCCACCGTTCCGGGGTCGAGCCCGGCGAAGGGATCGTCCGCCAAGAGGTAGCGGGGCCGGGCCACGATGGCCCGGGCCAGGCCGAGCCGCTTGCGCATTCCGCCGGAGAGCCGCTCGGGCAGCGCCTGCTCGTGCCCGGCCAACCCCACCTGCGCCAGCGCCTCCCGCGCGCGCTCCAAGGCCTCGGGGCGGGCCACGCCGCGGCGCAGAAGAGGCAGGGCGACGTTGGCGGTCGCGTCCAGCGAGTCGAAGAGGGCGTCGTTCTGGAAGACCATTCCCAGAAGCGAGCGCGCCTTCTGGGCGGCCTCGGGCGACGAGGCGAGGTCGACGCCGTCCACCGTCACCGAGCCCGCGCTGGGCCGCACCAGAGCGCACAGTGCCTTGAGCAGGGTGGTCTTGCCGCACTGGGCCGGGCCGGCGACGAGGAGCACGCCGGCACCGAGCTCTCCGGACAGCGGTCCGAGGATGGTGCGTCCGCCCAAGCTCACCGACAGTTCGCGCGCTTCGATCAAGGTCGTCACTTCTATACGTATAGAAGAGTCAAGTGCTTGTTCTTATTGGTTCTGGACCTGCGCCGTCACCGCTTCTTCCGCTTCAACCAGCGGGCGAGGCTGAGCTTCTTGACCCGTCCGCTGGCGGCGGTCCAGGTGGCGACGACGCCGAAGAGGAAGCCGACGAGGAGCACGGCCAGCCCGCCGAGCACCGGCACGCCATGGAAGGCGAAGTCGAGCTTGGAGAAGGACACGAAGGCGCCGATGGTCAGCCCGCAGGCCAAGAAGCCCAGGAAGGTGATCATCCCCAGGCTCTTCAAGTTGCTGGCGATGCGGGCCAGGTCCTCGCTGCCGACGTTGACCTTGAACTTGCCGCCCTCCAGGTCGAGCAGCACCTGCGACAGCTGCATCGGCACGTCGGTGGCGAAGGTCTGGAAGCGCAGGAAGGCCTTCATCCCCAGGGTGCTCAGCCCGCTCGTCTCGTAGCGGCCGAACATCAGCTCCTTGGCATAGGGGACCACCGCCTGGCCGATGTTCAGCTCGGGGTAGAGCCAGCGCACCATCCCCTCGACGAGCAGCAGCGCTCGGGAGAGCAGCGCGTACTCCTTGGGGATCTTCACGTGGTAGCGCAGGGCGAGGTTGAGCAGCTCGGGGACGATCGTCTTGACCTCGATCTCCCCGAGGATGGGCTTCTTGACCATGTAGGCGTCGAGCACGCCCTGGATGTCCTGCTTGAAGGCGTTGAGGTTGGTGCGCTTGTCCGGCGTGGCCACCCGGTAGATGAGCCGGGCCACGGTGTCGGCGTCCTTGAGGGCCACCGCCAGCACCAGCATCACCAGGTTCTCCTGCATCTGCTTGGAGACCCGGCCGACGACCCCCAGGTCGAGCACCCCCAGGCGATCGCCCTCCAGCACCAGGATGTTGCCGGGGTGGGGGTCGCCGTGGAAGAAGCCGTCCTCGAACAGCTGCCGGAAGGCGGTCTCGAGGATGCGCTCGGCCAGCTTCTTGCGGTCGTGCTTGGCAAGGTCGATGGCGCGGATGTTCTCGCCCTTGAGGAACTCCATCGTCAGCACGGTCTTGCTGCACAGCCCGTCCACCGCCTGGGGGAAGGCGAGCCAGTCGCGTCCCTGGTTGAGGCGCAGGAACTCGCGGATGTTGCGGGCCTCGTTGAGGAAGTCGAGCTCCTCGTGGATGGCGGCGTCGAACTCCTCGATGATCCCCACCGGGGTGTAGACGCCGGTCTCCTCCACCACCGCCTCCAGCAGGCGGGCGGCGTAGTAGAGCAGGTCGAGGTCGGCGCGGATTCGCCCGGCGATGCCCGGTCGCTGCACCTTGACCACCACCTCCTCGCCGGTCAGCGTGCGAGCGCGGTGGACCTGGGCGATGGACGCCGAGGCCAGCGGCTTCTCCTCGATGGACCCGTAGAGCTCGGCGAGGGGCTTGCCGAAGGACTGCTCCACCTCGCGCACCACGTGGTCCATGGGCTCGGGGGGCACCGCGTCCTGGAGCAGCGAAAGCTCTTGGATGTACTCGGCAGGGAGCAGGTCGGGACGGGTGGAGAGCACCTGCCCGAGCTTGATGAAGGTGGGGCCGAGGTCGGAGAGCAGCAGGCGGAAGCGGCGGGCGGTGGTCTCGCGGCTGGTTTCGGGGCGGGCCTCGCCCTTCTCGCGCCGGCCGAGGATCTCCCACAGGCGGGTGCGATCGAGCATCTCGCCGAAGCCGTGGCGCACGGCCAGCACGGCGATCTCGCGAAGGCGGTTGAGATCCTTGAAGGCCTGGAACATGGACTCCTCGCTAGACCGTGCGGGTCCGCGCGGCGGGGCACAGGATGGCTGTCCCCGAGCGCCCTTGGCAAGTCTGGTCGTTGTCGGGAGGACGAAGCTCGTCAGGCGATGCAAGAGGAGGAGCCCACCGCCGTTTGCCGGAGGGGAAAGCCGCGTGGTAGATTCTCGACCCTTCGAACAGCGGCTTGCCTCCGAGCGCAATGCGGCGCAAGACCTCGGCAAGCTCGGGGATCTCCTTGACTCCGATGGCCAGCGTCTGCCCGTCCTGTCGCGCCTCTCTGCCGGGGCCTTCTCTTCCCGCGATGTGCCCCTTCTGCGGCAGGCCCGTCCCTGGCGGCGGCCGCGCGCCGATGGTCTCCCATGACGCCCAGGTGCTCATCCAGACGCCGGAGGGGGCCGCGACCGAGTTCAAGCTGCTCGAGCGCACGCGCATCGGCCGCCACCCCATCAACCACCTCAAGCTGGCTGATCGCGAGATCTCCAAGGAGCACGCGGAGATCGCCCGCCAGGGCGACGACTACTGGATCCAGGACCTCAACTCGTCCAACGGGACGCAGGTCAACGGCCGGCGCGTCACGCGCTTCAAGCTGACCAACGGCGACCAGATCCAGCTGGGCGGAACGACGCTGACCTTCCAGCACGCAGGGGTGTCGCAGGGGACCAGCCCGGGCGTGACCATGATTCAGGCGGTGGCGCCGCAGGTGCTCGCCAGCGTGCGCGCCGAAGACCCGCACCAGAGCCAGCTGGGGTTCCGGCCGGAGCGGGAGATCGTCGACGTGGCCGACCTGCGCCGCGACTACGAGAAGCTGCGCATCGCCAACGAGTTCCACCGCCAGGTCGGCCTGGAGCGCGACCTGAACACGCTCTACGAGAAGATCCTCGAGGTCGCCTTCGACCTGCTCAACGCCGACAACGGCGTGATCCTGCTCTTCGACCCCGAGACGCAGCAGCTCACCCCCGCTCCCGTGCGCCGTCGCGAGGAGGAGGAGGTGATGGTGTCGCAGACGCTGCTCGAGCAGGTGGTGCGCACCCACGAGGGCGTGCTCACCCAGGACGCCATCGTCGACGCGCGCTTCTCGGCGGCGCAATCCATCGTGGCCCAGGGCATCCGCTCGGCGATGGCGGTCCCGCTCCTGTCCAAGGGCGAGCTGCGCGGCATCCTCTACCTCGACACCCGCAAGCGCGCCGGAGCCTTCCAGGAGAAGGACCTGCGCGTGCTGGCGGGTGTGGCCGCGCAGGCCGCCGGGACCATCGAGAACGCCGAGCTGGCCCGCAAGATCGAGCAGGAGATCGAGACGCGCGCCCACCTCTCACGCTTCCTCTCGCCGGCCCTGGTCGAGCAGGCGCAGAAGGGTCAGCTGGAGCTGAAGAAGGGCGGCGAGCTCATCGAGATCACCGTCCTGTTCGCGGACATCCGCGGCTTCACCAGCATGACCGAGAAGGCGCAGCCGCAGGAGATCGTCACGCTCCTCAACGAGTACTTCGAGGAGATGGTCGACGAGGTCTTCGCCAACGGCGGCGTGCTCGACAAGTTCATCGGCGACTGCATCATGGCCCTGTGGGGAGCGCCGGTTTCGCGCCCCGACGACGCGTCGCGCGCCATCCGCACCGCGGTGGGGATGATCGAGCGGGCCAAGGAGTTCAACGAGGAGCGGGTCCGCCAGGGCAAGGTCCCGGTGCATCTGGGGATAGGCGTGAACACCGGCCTGGCCGTGGTCGGCAACATGGGCTCGTCCAAGCGCCTGGAGTACACGGCCATCGGCGACGCGGTGAACCTGGGGGCGCGGCTGTGCGACATCGCGCGCGAAGACCAGGTCGTCATCAGCGCCGCGACCCTCAAGCGCGGAGGTGAGGACTACGAGGTCGAGGTGCTGCCCCCTGCCAAGGTCAAGGGCAAGCAAGCACCCGTCTCCGTCTTCCGCGTCCTCGGGGCGCAGCCTCGGACCCGGTCGAATGGATGAAAGCAGTCTTGAGTTGTAAGTCGTAAGTCATAAGTCGACGCGGCCACCTCCAAGTCACTCGTTCACGGCTTGTGACTTCCAGTTCAGGGCTTGGGCCTGTCGAAGTCGTAGGTGGTGAGTCGAATGGATGAAGCAGTTTTGAGTCGTGAGTCGTAAGTCATAAGTCGA
>JACRCT010000672.1 GCA_016218885.1 Deltaproteobacteria bacterium
CGACATCGAGCACACGCTCTCCTTCGCTCGGGTGCTGGTGGTCGAGCACGGACGAATCGTCGAGGACGGAGCCCCCCAGGAGCTCGCGGCCAGGTCGGGCTCGCGCTACGGGGCGCTCCTCCAAGCCGAGCAAGCCGTCCAACGGGCCTTCAGGCAGGGCGGCACCTGGCGCCGGCTTCTCTTGCGCGACGGACTGCTCGAGGAAGAGGAAACCAAGGGGGGCTCCCGATGACCGGGCTCCCGGAATCCGCGGTGTGGCCGGGCTCGCGCATGCCCGAGGCCATCCTCGCGCTGGCGCGAGAGGCGGGGCTGCCGGTCCACGCAGAGGAGGGAGGGCGCTCCGGGGAGGCCGCGCGCGGGGGCGCGGCAGACATCAGGGTCCAGGGGCCGCCGCGCGGCTGGGGCTGCAGGCCGAGCCCATCGAGGTGCGCTTCGCAGATGCGGCGGAGGTCCTGCGAGAGGCCGGGCCCGCGCTGCTCGCGGCGCCGGGAGAGGCCGGATTCTGGGCGCTGGTGCGCACCCGGGGAGCGCAGGCGACTCTCATCGACGGCGAGGGCCGGCTGCTGCGAGTCCGTCTCGAGCAGCTGCGGGCCGCCCTCTGTGCCTCCCTCGAAGCGAGCCCCGCCGCGCGGAGCGTCGACCAAGTCCTCGAGCGCGCCGGGGTGCCCGAGCGCCGAAGAGCGCGAGCCCGCCTGGCGCTGCTGCACGAGAGGATAGGCCAGCGGCCGGCAGGCTCCGCATGGCTGCTGCGCCTGCCAGCCGCTGCGCCGATGCGCCACCTGCTGTCAGAGGCGGGAGTCTTCCGGCATCTCGCGCACGTCCTCGTCGCCCACGGTGCCGAATTCCTGCTGGCCATCGTCGGCTGGTGGCTGGTCGGGCTCGGCGCTCTGGAGGGCCGGTTCGAGGCGGGATGGCTCGCCGCCTGGTCTCTGCTCCTGATCACGGCCATCCCCGTTCGCGTCGCCGCGGTGCGCGCCGCGGCGCGCCTGTCCATCGCTGCCGGCGCGGCGATGAAGCGGCGGCTGCTCGCCGGGGCGTTGAGCCTCGAGCCCGAGGAGGTCCGCCACCAGGGAGCAGGCCAGCTGCTGGGCCGGGTGCTCGAATCCGACGCGGTCGAGTCGCTGATGCTGACCGGAGGGCTGGCGGCGGCGGTCGCCGGGCTGCAGCTGGTGCTCAGCGTGCCGGTCCTCGCCGCTGGCGCCGCACCTGGCTGGCACCTGGCGCTCTTCGCGGTGTGGACGGGAGCGGCCGTTCTCATCGCCTTCACCGAGTGGCGGTGGCGCAAGCGCTGGACGACCAGTCGGCTGCAGATGACGCACGATCTCGTCGAGAGGATGGTGGGTCACCGTACGCGTTTGGCGCAGGAGCCCCGGGCGAGCTGGCACGACGAGGAAGATCGCCTGCTCGAGGGCTATCTCACGCTCTCGGCGCCTTGCGACGAGGCAGGTGCGGTCTCCACTGCGTGCCTGCACCGCGGCTGGCTGCTCCTCGGCGTGCTGGGCCTGGCACCAGTGTTCCTCGCGGGCGAGCCGGCGGCGGGGGCGATGGCCGTGAGCCTGGGAGGTGTCGTCCTGGGCGCGCAAGGGTGGCGCCAGCTGGCCGCCGGGCTCTCCCAGCTGATGGGAGCAGCGCTCTCGTTCCAGAGCGTCCGCCCGCTCTTCTCGGCGGTGGAGCGTGAGCGCGAGCGCGGCTCGGCGTCGAACGCGGAGGTGGGGCCGGAGCTGCCGTCGGAGCAGTCTGCCGCTCCGCTGGAGATTCGCGACCTGCGCTTCCGCTTTCCTGGGCGAGTGAACCGGGTCCTCAACGGCTGCTCGCTTACGATCCGCCCTGGAGATCGGCTGCTGCTCGACGGCCCGTCCGGCTCGGGGAAGACCGCGCTCGCGGCGGTGCTCGCGGGCTTGCGACGGCCGGAGTCCGGCCTCGTCCTCTGGGGCGGAGTGGACCAAGAGACCCTGGGTGGGCCTGGATGGCGTCGCCGGGTCGCCTACGCCCCGCAGTTCCACGAGAACCACGTCCTGTCGGGCACGCTCGCCTTCAACCTGCTGCTCGGGCGCGGGTGGCCCCCGACCGCGAGCGAGCTTCAAGAGGCGGAGGGAGTCTGTCGGGAGCTTGGGCTGGGACCTCTCCTGGAGCGCATGCCCGCCGGCTTGCAGCAGACGGTGGGCGAGACGGGCTGGCAGCTCTCGCACGGCGAGTGCGGCCGGCTGTTCATCGCCCGCGGGCTGCTGCAGCGGCCGGACCTGCTCATCCTCGACGAGAGCTTTGCATCGCTCGACCCCGAGAACCTCGAGCAGGCCCTGCAGTGCGTGCTCTCGCGGGTGAAGACCGTGCTTCTCGTGGCTCATCCGTAGGGGAGCCGGCGGCAAGGGGAGTTGGGAGCCGAGGCAGGCTTGACCCGCAACCAGCCTCGGGAGTAGGAAAGCCACAGTCGCTTTCCCAATGGGGAGGACCGATGCGAAAGATCAAGACCGGGGTTCGAGCGGGCGGCACGTACTTTCCCAACCACAACGTCAAGGTGAAGACCGGCGTTCGCGCAGGCGGGCTCAGCACCTCGCCCTCGAAGAATCACAACGTCAAGGTCAAGACCGGCGTCCGCTGACCAGTTGGTCGCAGGCACGCTTCGAGCTCGGGCTCCTGGCGTCCGGCCTGGCTCCACAGGTCGGACGTCGAGCGATCCTTGCGCCCTGAAGCTGTCCGAGCACGCACGACAGCTGTTGGAGCGGGGCCGGCTCAAGCAGGCGCGCCAGGCCGCGGAGAGCGCCGTTCACCTCTCGCGTCGCGATCCGCGTGCCGCGGCAGAAGCGCACCTCGCCCTCGGTGTCGTGCACGAAGCTGCCGCAAGCTACGACGCGGCTGAACGCTGCTATCGGCGAGCGCTGATGCTGCTCGAGGGCCTGCCCGACTCCGTCCGTCCCGCATCACGCCATGCCGAAGCCCTCGCCCGGGTAGGGGCGATCTGCAGAATCCTCGGTCGCCTGCGCGAGGCCAAGGCGCTGCTGCGCCGCGCGCTTTCCCTGTCCGAGCAGGTTGCCGACCAGGCGCGCTATGACCTGGGCGCACGCGTGAACGAGCTCGCGCTCCTCTGCAAGTGCACCGGGGAGCTCGACCAGGCACGCCGCCTCAACGCGCGCGCCCGGGAGCTCCTCGAATCGGTCCTCGGCCCGACGCACGTCGACATCGCGACGCTCCATCACAACCTCGGCGGAATCGAGCACGAGCTGGGGCGGTACAAGGAAGCCGAGAAGCCAGCGCGGCGCGCGGTGGCCATTCGCATATCGGCCCTTGGCCCACACGACCCCGCGGTCGCCGCCGATCAGGTCGCTCTTGCCGCCATCCTTGCCGAGCGGCACAAGTACGGCGAAGCCGAGAGGCTCTACCGATCTGCGTTGCGAGTCTTTCGCCGCGCCTTCGGGCCAGCGCACTATGAGGTCGCCGCGACCCTCGATAGCTTGGCGGCTCTCGAGTACGACCGCGCAAGGTATCGGGAAGCCGAGCGTCACTACCGCGAGGCGCTGGCGCTCAAGGAGCGGCTCCTGGGTCCCGAACACGCCGAGGTCGCGCTGACGTTGAACAACCTCGCTCTGCTGCTTGCCGCCACCGGTCGCGTCGACCAGGCGCACGCGCTCTGTCACGAAGCGTTGCGGCTCTTCGAGCGCGGTTTGGGCAAGAGTCACCCACGCACGCTGGCCTGCCGCACGAACGCGCGAGACCTCGCCGCCCTCGTGGTCCGA
>JACRCT010000701.1 GCA_016218885.1 Deltaproteobacteria bacterium
CGACCACCTTGACGCTCTTGCCTCCCATCGCCTCCAGCGCCGCGGCCACCACTCCCTCGTGGTACGGGTGCGGCATGAAGTCCCGCTTCACCACCAGCTTGCAGGCCCGGTCTCCGGTCCAGGTGATCTGCCGGTCGCCGTAGCTCACCGCGGCCTTGTAGGCAGCGGGGATGGTCCCGGCCAGCCGCCTCGGGTTCTGCCCCGCCAGCGCGATGAGCGTCTTGCCCGACATCGAGGAGAAGAAGTCGGCCGCCGACTGCCGGCCCAGCCGACGCAGCCCGTCCGCCTCGGCCACGCCCAGCTCCCTCACCGCGGCCCACGCCATCGGCAGGAAGCTCTTCACC
This sequence comes from Deltaproteobacteria bacterium, assembly GCA_016218885.1. Taxonomy (GTDB): domain Bacteria; phylum Myxococcota; class Myxococcia; order Myxococcales; family UBA5297; genus JACRCT01. Next base: position 345 of record JACRCT010000701.1, read on the forward strand.
GGGTACATGAAGACGTCGACGAACGAGTCCTCGCCGGTGGCCAGCAGGCACCTGTTGCGCGCGTCCTCGCCGCAGGCCGACTTCACCACCTGCAGCACGCCGTTGAAGAACATCCCGCGGGCGGTGTCGGCGTCCGAGCAGAGCGACATGCGGTGGCTGAGCTCCGGCGGGAGAGGCTGGAAGCGCACCCCCGCGCCTCGCGGCACGGCTGCGCTCCTCGCCTCGTCCCTTCCTGCGAGCTTGAGCTCTGGAGCGACCATCTGCCTCTCCTACAGACGCACCAGCTGCGCCCCGTAATGCACTCCGGCCCCGACCGCCGCCAGGCAGACCAGATCGCCGCCGCCCAGCCGCACCGCGCCCCGCGCCAGATCCTCCGAGAGCAGGATCAGCATCCCCGCCGCCGAGGTGTTGCCGTAGCGCTCGACGTGCGTGGGGACCCGGTCCTTGGGCAGCCCCGCCTCCTCGACGAAGTGGTCCAGCAGGCGCTTGTTGGGCTGGTGGAAGTAGTACCGCTTGACCTCGCCGCTCAGCGTGGGCACGCCCTCGAACACGCCTCGCAGGCAGCGCTTCATGTAGACGGGGAAGGTCTGCGCCACGAGCGGCCCGTCGACGATGAAGGCCCAATCGGCCGGCGAGGCGGTGCAGCTCGGCCCCCCGGGACACTCGGCCCCGCCCGCGCGGCGGACGACCAGCTCGCCCTCGGCGCTGCCGGCGAAGGAGCTCACGATGCCCGCGCCCTTGCCCTGGTCTCCCCGGAGGATGACCGCGCCCGCGCCGTCGCCGAAGACGTACATCGACAGGTAGCCGCTCAGGGCCTTGCCGTTGGTCGCCCCGTCGATCTTCCCGGTGAAGACCTCCCGGTCCAGGAAGGAGGAAGTGAAGTTCGAGCCCAGCACCGCGATGGTCTTGAAGGTCTCGCCCCGGAGCATCTTCCAGGCGAGGTCCACCGCGTACAGGGTGCCGCCGCAGCCGCTGTCGAACACCAGGGCGTGGGCGTCCGGGCGGCAGCCGAGGCGGCGGTGCAGCTCCATGGCGTCGTGGCAGAAGTTGAGCCGGTCGGGAGAGCAGGTCACCAGCAGGATGGCGTCGAGCTCGCGTGCCTTCACGCCGGCCATCTCCAGCGCCCTGCCCAGCGCTATCTCGCACATGTCGGTGTTGCTGCGCGGCTGACCGGTGTCCTTGGGCGGCGCCACCGAGCGGCCGCGCTCGGCGTCGAGCTCCCACAGGAACCGCCGCTCCACGATGCCGGTCTTCTCCTCTATCCGGCTGGCCGGCCAGCCCGGCACCGCTCGCGCGATGCTCTCGTTGTCGATCCTGCGCTCCGGGACGTAACTGCCCACACCAACGAATCGGACGTTGCACATGCCAGGCTACCAAGCACGGCTGGGGCCATGAGCTAAGTCATTGGAATCCGGTCGTCGGACCACGCCATCTCGAATCGCTGGCGCATCGTCACGGGTATCATCAAGAGAATATGGTCTGTAATATATGGCTGTTGCATGCGAGCATCAAATTTGACTCGCATACATCCGGAGCGACGCATGGGCCAGCCCCGCAGCCAGACGCCTCGAGAGCCCCGGATACCGCTCCACGTCCCGGTGGCGATGCGCCCACCGATGACCGGCTGCTGGTCGGTGAACATCAACTCCATCGGCCTCGGGCTCATCGCCCGCCGGGCGGCGAGCGAGAAGGCGCCGGAGGAGGGGCAGGAGGTGGAGCTCTCCTTCACCCTGCCCGACGGCTCGGAGCTCTCGATCGCGGGCGAGGTGCGCTGGCGGCACGAAGCGCCGGAGCCGTCCGGGGCGCGGGTGGCGGTCTCCTTCGGCGTGCGCTTCGGGCGGTTCGCGGGCGCGGGGCGCGTGGTGCTCGCGCGGTGGCTCCTGGGGCACAGCTTCCAGGTGGTGGTGGCCTTCGCCGGCTTCGAGCAGCGCAAGGACTTCGCCGCGACGCTGGAGTCTGAGGCGACGCTCCACTTCGCCCGCACGCCGGCGGAGGTGCAGCAGCTGCTCGCCCGCGGCGACATCGCGGCGCTGGTGCTGGCGGGCGAGGACAGCGGGCCGGCCGAGGCGGTGCTGGCCGAGCTGGGCGCCGCGACCGAGACCGACGAGGCCGATCGAGCGCTGCCCAAGGACCTCACCCCGCGGGTCATCTACGCGGCGCCGGCGGAGCCGCTGCGCCTGCTGCAGCTCTTCAACTCAGGCTCGATCGTGGGGGCGCTCGCGCCGCCGGTGGACCTGCCGGGGCTCAAGGCCGCGGTGGTCC
>JACRCT010000702.1 GCA_016218885.1 Deltaproteobacteria bacterium
CGAGGACGACCTTCCGGGCCCACCGGATCGCGTCGTCGACAGCGCGGTGCTCAACGCCTCTCGGCATCAAGGCGAGGACGACAACCTCGACGGCCAGGTGGTCGAAGGCCTCGACGCGTGCTCAACGCCTCTCGGCATCAAGGCGAGGACGACAGGTGCGGTTCGCCCCTGACCGGGGAGGGGCTTCGGTGCTCAACGCCTCTCGGCATCAAGGCGAGGACGACGGTCGACGCGCGCTCGGCTCCGACCGGCGCCGTCGTGTGCTCAACGCCTCTCGGCATCAAGGCGAGGACGACAATCACGCTCGACGCGTCATTGCGCACGAAGTGCGGTGCTCAACGCCTCTCGGCATCAAGGCGAGGACGACCCCCGCCGGCAGCCCCGCCGCTTTGTTGGCCTCAGTGTGCTCAACGCCTCTCGGCATCAAGGCGAGGACGACGCGAAGAACCCCCGCCGCCTGGCGACGAGTGGGCGCGTGCTCAACGCCTCTCGGCATCAAGGCGAGGACGACTCGAAGAGGGCCGGTAGGCCGGCGCCCTTGGGGCGGTGCTCAACGCCTCTCGGCATCAAGGCGAGGACGACGACGCGCGAGGGCGTGTCCGAGTCCAAGGCCGCGCTGTGCTCAACGCCTCTCGGCATCAAGGCGAGGACGACCCGCGCGAGCCCAAGTACGGCGAGGTCCGCACCTATCGGTGCTCAACGCCTCTCGGCATCAAGGCGAGGACGACCGCTCCTCGCCCAGCAATCGGAAATCACAAGCCAAATCCCAGGCCCATTCACGGACCCTCGACGGACTTGCCTTGCTCCAGAAGCCGTGGGGTCGCCCGTCGAAGCGACCCCGTCATTTCGAGTACTTGCCCTATTCACGGTCGCTACGACGCCTCTCTACGCTAGTTCCTCAGGAAAGACAGCTATTTAGTTCTCAATGAGCCCATCGCCCACTCCGCCGGGCGCAGGTGCGTGCCTAGATGATGCGGAAGGGTGGGGTGTCCACTTCCAGGGGCGACAACGGGGCCCCCCGCACCGACACCCGACTCGCACAGCCCGCGCAAAGCCGCACCATGGTGAGCCTATCCTCGGCACCAAGCAAGCCCGTCACCTCGAAGCGCAATCGCTCGATCTCCCGGGCAGTGCAGCGCACGCGGAAGACCGAGTACTGCATCGGCTTCCCCCAGCCGCGCAGCAGCTTGTGCACCCTTCTCAGCCGCGCGTCCTCAGTCACGTCGTACATCACCAAGTGCCAGTGCCTCGGTTCAGCCATCGGTCTCCCTCCTATCGGATGCGCATCATTGCGAACAGCCCCGCCTCCCCCGACCACTCCTTCTCCAGGAGCCGCACCTCCAGCTCCATGTGCCGCGCGAAGCTGAGCGAGTAGCCCAGCGCGGTGTGCCGATACTCCTCGTGCTTGCGCCGCTCGTGCACCTCGATCAGCTTCTTGCGCCCCGTCTCGGACAGCCACACCTGTGGCCCCGTGATCGTGAAGTCAGACTGCGGATCGAAAGTGCGCCGGTTCACCGCGCCGAGCACCGCCACATCCACGACGGGCGTCCGGAACAGCTCCATCAGATCCAGCGCCAGCGGGAATGCCGAGCTCCGCGGCTCATGCAAGAGCCCGAATGCCGGATCCAGCCCGACCTGCAGCACCGCGCTCAACACGTCGCGATAGAGCATCCCGTAGCCGAACGAGATTAGCGCGTTGAACCGATCGGTTGGGGGCCTGCGGCTGCGGCCATCTGGGCGCATCGCCGGATCCGCCGCCGGATCCACCAGCTCGGCGATCGAGGCGAAGTAGGCCTTCGCTGCCACGCCCTCATGGCCCATGAGCTCGCCGCGATTGGTCGCTCGGGCCGCGCCGCGTAGCGCCTTCCGGATCTCCTCCAACCGCGGTGATACCCGCACCCTTAGCCCCTCGTCCTTGCGCGAAGCGCGCAACACGTGCCGCAGCTCGTTTTCGACCTTCGCGAGCACCAGGCGCCGAGCGAGCGGGAGAGCCACCGTATCTTCGGAGAGCGCCCGGTACTGCCGGATGCGCCGCTGCACCCCGGCGGGCGAGGCTGCGAAGTACCCGATGGGGGCGCCAGTGGTGGTCACGTAATGCACCGGGATGCCCTCCTCAGCGCAAAGTCGCAGCGCCTGGGTGGTGACCTGGGCATGCCCGTGGACTACGAGATCGCTCACCTCGCGTGCTCCGACGTCCTGAGTGTGGCCCTCGGGCTCCGTGACGCGCAGGCACGTGCCGGTGCGGCCGACTTTCGCTCCAGGGGTGACGACGTGAAGCGAGCGGCGCTCGGCGTCCGCGGGGAAGAGCCGCAACGCCCCCCGCTCCTCACCCTCGCGCCCGCCGGTCTCCTCGGCGGCCTCGGCGACGCGGGTCTCCTCGGGCAGGCAAACCGGCGCCAGCGAGCAGCGCACGCAGCGTCGCTCCTCCGGCGTTACCGGCGGGCGGTTGGGGGACGAGCACAGCGCCCGCGCCCTCTGCACTGCGCCGGCGACCTCGGCGGTCGCCGACTCGGTCACGGGCACCCGAACGGTTACGTTGTCCTGGTGGTAGCGGATGCGCGCCTCGGTCACTGAGCGGCCGGCGTGCTCGGCCAGGAGGAGGGCGTACGCGAGCGCCTGCAGCCGGTCCGACTCCCACGGCTCAGGCCCGCTTGGTCCCTTCTTCGCCCTCCCGCGCTTGTGCTCCACGGGGAAGAGCGAGCCGTCGCGGCAGCGCAGGGCATCCACTCGTCCGCGCACGCCCAGCGCCACCGACTCCATCGTCAGGTCCACGATCTCGCCGGGCTCGTCCAGCTCCTGGTGCAGCGTTCGCCCCGCCCAGACTCGCTCGTCCGGTACCCGGATCTCCTCGACCTCCTCGAGGTAGAAGAGCCGCTCGCAGTAGGCCAGGGCGTGCAGCGCCATCACGCGGAAGGTCTGGGCTTCGGACATGGCTCCTCCGTTCCCGGCGGCGCGGGAATCGCCGCCGGGTTCGCTAGCTTCGGACTTCACTGATTGGTCAGCCCTCTTTCGGCACCCAGGTCCAGGCCTCTGCCGGCACGTCGCTGGTCTTGGTCTCGACTGGGGCGAAGACCCCCGTCGTGGTCCGGCTGGCATCGGCGCGGTCGATGCCGATGGTCAGCCGGCACGTCCCGCGTCGTGCCTTCGTGGTGCGCGAGTACCAGCGCGCTTCAGGGGCCTGCTCCAGGAGCTCGATGCGGTCGAACAGAAAACTGTTGTCTCCGGCAAAGGGCAGCCCGTATCGGGGCTCCCCGAGCTCTCCCTTCAAGCCCCGCCGGACGCGCTCGAGCAGAGCCCCATCGTGTGTGCGCACGCCGATCGCCGCGTCGAAGCCGGTCAGCAGCTCTCTGCGGACCGGCACGACGTGGTACTTCGCCCCGTGCGTACCCTCTGCGAGCGCCTGGCTCGAGTTGCCGACCGGATACGAGTGGAGCTGCTGGTAGAGGCTGCCGCGCTCTGGCTCGGCGAGCGCGGCGACGGCAATCTCGAACGCCGGGGCGTCGGGGCGCACCAGTGTGGTGGCGCCCTCCGAGGTCAGCCGGGAGTCGATGCTCGCGAGGTTGAGCACCAGCCCCCAGGCCGCCGACGGAGGGATCACCGGGCTCGTCGCCCTCCACACGCCCGCCTGCATCCAGCGGAAGGCGGCGAAGGGCGCAGAGACCCTGAGCCAGAAGGTCGCCATCACGCCTTCCCGAGCTCGGCCACGTCTGCCACCGCGGCGAGCAGCTTCTGGGGATTGTCGAAGAGGTGTACGCCCTCCTCCTTCAGCCTTGCGCGCTCTGCCTCGGCGAGGTTGCGGACGAGGTCGCCGCCGAGCCAGAACTCCTTGCCGGGCAGGTCGTCCTTGTGGATGCGCTTGAGCTCCTTGAAGCTCCCGCCCTCGTCAAAGCCGTAGGTGTCGAAGCCGCACACCAGGCTGCGCGTCAGACGCAGCACGATGCTGCGCGGGGCCATCTCGTAGTAGCTGCGCTCCTCGCCGGGATGCATCTTCAGCACGATTCGAACGTGCGCCTGTTTCCGTGCCCACGCGAGCACGGCTTCCACCATCGTCAGATTGACCGAATCG
>JACRCT010000047.1 GCA_016218885.1 Deltaproteobacteria bacterium
AGGGTTCCGTCCGTCGCCAGGCGGATCGTCATGGATCGTCAACCCAGGACTGATCCGTCCGCGAACGGGCCTTCCGTCGTCTCGCGGTCAGCCCACGCGAAGCGGAGCCGAGGGCTTCCATCCCTGCTCCTCGGCTTGCTGCTCGCTGGCTGCGACGGCGAGCCGCCGCAGCTCCTCACCCCGGATGCCGCCGAGCCTCCGGTCACCGACGACGGAGGCCTCGACTCAGGCGAGCACATCGGCCACTTGGACGCGGGGACCACCGACACCGGCTCCGAAGGTCTCGACGTGGGCCCGGTCGATACCGGCGCCGGTCGCGTCGACGGGGGCGAGGACGACGGAAAGGTGGACGCGGACACCCCGGGCCCCGACGCTGGCGACCCCGACTCCGGGGTTCGCCAGGATGCGGGCGCCGCCGACGCCCACGTAGGCGCGGACGCCGGATCGGCGGATGCGGCCAGGGCCGACGCGGGTGCCGCGGACGCCTCGATGGCGGCTCCGATCCTGGAGGACCTCCTCTACCTCGAGGCCGAGCTCGCCACGAGCCTCTTCGCTCCGATGCAGGTCGCCCAGGACGGCCTGGCCTCGAACCTCGAGTTCATTGAGGTGCCGGTCGGTGCGGGGACCGGGGGCGCAGCCAGCTTCTCCATCGAGGTCGTCAACTCCGGCACCTTCCGCGTCTGGGGGCGCTTCGTGGGCCCGTCCGGCACGCAGAACTCGTTCCGGCTCGCCGTCGATCAGGCTGCGCCCCTCGACTGGCACGTCCCCCAAGGCACCGCTTGGACCTGGGGGGTGCTCAAGAACGCCGCGAACCAGCCCGCCGAGCTGATCCTCGCGACGGGTCGCCATACGCTCCAGCTGCTCCAGCGGGAGGCCGGAACCCGAGTCGACAAGCTCCTCTTGGCCCGGAACGCCACCTACGTTCCGATCGGCAGCGGCGGTCCCGCCGGCAACGTGTTCCGCTTGGATCTGGAGGCGGAGTCGGCCGCGCTGATCGCCCCCTTCATGGTGGCGGGCGATGCCCACGCTAGCGCCGGCCAGTTCGTCTCGGTTCCCGAGGGGTCAGGCGCGAACAGCTCGGTGACCTCCGGGGTCGCCTCCTTCGCCTTCTCGGTCCCGCGCGCCGCCCGCTACTACCTCTGGGGCCGCGAGATCGCGCCCGACCTCAACAGCGACTCCTTTTGGGTCCAGGTCGACTCGAGCCCCGTCCAGCCGTGGTCGCTCGCCCGGTCCAGGGGATGGAGGTGGGATCGGGTCAACGCCTCGAGTCCTCCGACCGAGCCGCTCGCCTTCGAGCTCGTGCCAGGCGCGCACGAGCTCAAGGTCATCTGGCGCGAGGACGGGGCCCAGCTCGACCGCCTGGTGATCACCGACGGGCGAGGTCAGATCGCGACGCTGGAGGTCGAAGTCAGCCAGCTCGCCTCGGTCTGGTCCGGGACCCGGGTCGGCTTCGACTTGCTGACCGAGGGCGACCTCCAGGCGATCGCCTACTACTCCCCGGACCGATACATGACGGTCGCCGCGAGGCGGCTCCCCGACGGACCATTCCAGGTGAAGACCCTCACCTCCCAGTACGGGGGGTGGGACTCGCACAACAACATCACCATGGCGGTCGACGGAAACAGCGACCTGCACGTGGCCGGGAACTTCCACAATGAAATCCCCCTGGCCGGCCAGTACTTCCGAACTGCCACTGCCGGCGACGTGATGACGCTGGCGCCCGCGGCGATGGTTGGGACCGAGGAGTCGAGCATTACCTATCCGCTCTTCTTCCAGGATCCGCTCCATCCAGGAGGGTTGCTGTTCCTGTATCGGTTCGGGGTGACGGGCAACGGAGACCACTTCCTCAACCGCTACGACGCGGCGACCCGGCAGTGGACCCGGGAGCTGCAGCTCTTCAAGGGGTACGCGCCCAGGAACGAGGACGGCGTCTGCGCCTACCCGGTCTTCAAGCGCGATGCGACGGGCTGGTACCACATGGCCTGGATCTGGAGCCTGGGCGGGGGCTTTGAGTTCCGCTACAGGCTGTCGTATGCCCGCAGCCAAGACCTCCGAGTGTGGCAGGACTCGGCCGGCAGGATCCTGCAGCTTCCGCTCACGGACGCGACCGCCGAGCCGGTCATCGACAACGTGCCGACGGGAGGGGGATTGCTCAACACGAGGGTGATGGTTGGGTTCGATCTCGCTGGCCAGGTGGTGGTCTCGTACCACCGCTACGTTGACAACGGCAACGGGACGCCCAAGACCTCGCAGATCCTGAACGCGCGGCCGACGGTGACCGGCTGGCAGATCGTCCAGGCCAGCGACTGGACGTGTCAATGGGTCTTCACGGACCCCGCGAGCGGGGTCGGGCTGGGGCCGGTGACGGTGGTCAAGGATCGCTCGGGCGCGGACGTCCTCACCCAGACCTATAGGAGCTGCGATGGTAGCCATGGGAACTGGGTGCTCGACCCGGTGACGCTCAGACCGGTTGGAGAGATCGTGTTGCCCGCGGCGCTGCCGACCGAGATCTCCGAGCTCGAGCCCGCGGTCACCTCGCTGTGCGGCTTCACGGATGACGTGGGGACCGCGACGCTCACCGGCCGCGGAAGCGCGAGCGGGGCCTCCAGCTACCTGCTGCGTTGGATCTCCCTCGAGGCCAACCGCGACTTGCCCCGGGAGAACCCGGTCGGAACCCTCTGTGAGCCCGCACCGACCTCGCTCCACCTCTACCAGGCGAAGTGAGGCGGCAGCGCTGACGTCGCCCGACAGGAAGACCGCCGTGAAATCGGAGGCTCGCGTCGTCCTCGTTCTGCGGACGCAGGCACGTCGCTCATCTGCGAACTCCAAGAGCACCTCGATCGGGAGAGACCGACCCAAGCGCCATCGCCTGCGCCAAGGCCTGCCGCGCGCTCCTGGAGGAGGGCACCACGCTCATCCTCGACGCGGTCCCTGCCCCAGGCTCGAAGCTGGTGGGGTTCACCGGTGCCTGCAGCGCGCCGAGTCAAGGCTCCTCGCGGCAGGGGCGGCGGCGACTGGGCTCCCGGTCATGCCCACCACGAGCACGATGACGGCGGCAGCCAGTGTCCGGCGGCTCAGCAGATCGGCGCGAAGGCTCTCGAAAGGCACGATGGGGAGTGCTGCCCTGTGGGACGGAGCGCCGCAACAAATACCAAACCCGAGATCGAGATGGCTCCGGCGCACGCCTCCCTCTCTGGGCACACGCGCAGGGGTGCGCCGGAAGTGCGTGAAGGGAGGCTCTGGAGGCCAACGAGCACCTGCGCCGGGAGCACGCCGAGCGCTCGCGGGAGCTGGTCGGCCTCTCGGGCGAGATCGCCCATGAGCTGAAGAACCCCGTGGCAGCGTGAAGGGGCTGTCTGCGCTCCTGGAGCAGAACGTCGACGAGGGCAAAGGCGTCGAGCGTCTCAAGGTCCTGCGCCGAGAGGTCGACCGCATGCACGGCATCCTCGAGGAGTTCCTCAATTTCTCGAGGCCTCATCGTCGAGGCGCTCAAGGCCTCCAAGGGCAACCGCAGCGAAGCCGCCCGCGCCCTGGCGGTGAGCCGCGTCACCCTGCACGACAAGCTGAACAAGTACGGGTGGTCCCGCGCCGCTGCTCCCGGCGAACCCGATGTCGAGGAGCAGGAGTAGACGCCGCCTTCAGCGAGCTGGGCGTCGCTTCAGGAACACCATGCCGGCGAATCCCATCATGGCCAGCGGGCCCCAAGCCGAAGGCTGGCCGCAGCCACAGCCGCCCAGGTTGTAGCTGCCCTCGGCAGGCCCCTTCTCTCCTCCGTCCGGGTCGGGGACGATCGCGCCGTCGGGCTGGCCGGAGTCGACTGCGCCATCGCCTGCATCCAGGATCATCCCGCCATCGGGCGCGAAGACGCATTGGTGGTCGATGCACACCTCGTCCTGAACGCAGTCCGTCCTTGCGTCCTCGCAGCCGCAGCGATGGTCCTCGAGGCAATGGCTCCCTTCCGGGTGGCCCCAACACTGGCCATCGGTGCAGCAGGCCTCGCTGGGGATGCAGACTCCGTCGCAGTCCTGCTGGCCCGTCGGACAGACGCACTTGCTGCTCCTGCATCGGTGCCCGCCGGTGCAGGCAGGCAGGGTGCCGCAGGTGCAGGTGCCGTCCGTGCAGGTGTCGCTCGTGCCCGTGCACTCGGTGCAGCAGGTGGAGTTGAGGACGCACCCTTGTCCGCAATCCTTGAAGCCGGCGGAGCAGTCGCAGTTTCCGTTGGAGCAGACCTTGTCCGAGGAGCAGGCGGCGCCCGTATTGCCGCAGACGCAGGCTCCGCTCGAGCAGGTGTCGGCAGTGGTGGAGCAGGGAGGCTGTCCGTTGCACGTGCAGGCTCCGTTCGTGCAGGTATCGGTGGCTCCCGTGCAAGCGGTACAGCAGTTGGTCACGGGGATGCACACTCCCGAGCCGCAGTCCTTCGTGCCCGGAGGGCAGATACACGCGTTCGCAATGCATTGCTTGCCGCCAGTACAGGCTCGCTGGCCGTTGCAGGTGCAGGTGCCGGTGGAGCAGGTATCGGTGGTGTCCGAGCAGGCGGGTTGGCCGCCGCAGGTGCAAGCTCCGCCGACGCAGGTGTCGGTCGAGCTCGAGCAAGCGGGTTGGCCACCGCAGGTGCAAGCGCCGTCGGTGCAGGTGTCGGTCGAGCCAGTGCAGGCCGGTTGGCCACCGCAGGTGCAAGCGCCGTCGGTGCAGGTGTCGGTAGGACCCGAGCAGGCTGGTTGGCTGCCGCAGGTGCAGGTGCCGGCGGTGCAGGTGTCGCTCGTGCCCGTGCAGGCTGGTTGGCTGCCGCAGGTGCAGGTGCCGGCGGTGCATGTGTCGGCAGGGCCCGAGCAGGCCGGTTGGCCGCCGCAGGTGCAGGTGCCGGCAGTGCAGGTGTTGGTGGCGCCCGAGCAGGCTGGTTGGCTGCCGCAGGTGCAGGTGCCGGCGGTGCAGGTGTTGCTCGTGCCCGTGCAGGGTGGTTGGCTGCCGCAGGTGCAGGTGCCGGCAGTGCAGGTGTTGGTCCTGCCCGAGCAGGCGGGTTGGCTGCCGCAGGTGCAGGTGCCGGAGGTGCAGGTGTCGCTCCTCCCCGTGCAGGCTGGTTGGCTGCCGCAGGTGCAGGTGCCGGCAGAGCAGGTGTTGGTCCTGCCCGAGCAGGCCGGCTGGGTGCCGCAGGTGCAGGAGCCCTCGGTGCAGGTGTCGGTCGCGCCCGAGCATGTCTCACAGCACAGAGAGTCAGAGACGCAATTGCCAGTCCCACAATCCTTCTGGCCCTCAGGGCACGCACAGGTGCCGCCCACGCAGCGCTTGCCGCCGCTGCAGGGCTCGTCAAGGCCGCATCGGCATTGCCGAGTAGTGCTCTCGCAGTGGTCCGCGACGCTGGTATCGCAGTCACCATCCGCGATGCACCCGCAGACGCAGCTGGCCCACGCTCCGATGGTTGCGAGGTCCCAGCAGTAGGCTTCGCTTGAGTTGCCGACGCACTGGGGCGCCGCGGCGTTCCCGGTGCACACGGCGCGGCAGCTGGCGGCATGGGGTTCCGACCCGCACCCCCAGGCCCGTTGGCATCGGCAACACGTACCCAGCGAGCCACCTCCAGGAGGGTTCTCACAATCGGTGTCGTCCGAGCAGTAGCCCGAGTACTGATTTGTGGGGCTGAACGTGCAGGGGCTCGTGTCGCCGACACAGGCCGTTGCCGCCTGCCTCAGCTGGCCCAGCTCGAGCGGGTCGTCGTGCTGCACTTGCTGACACCCGGACGCGAGAAGGGCGGCACAGAGGATGGTCAAATGAACTAAGGTTGCCGCTCGAGTGGGGAGCATGTCGCCTCCAAGGTCCCGATTGTAGCTCTTTGGCGAAGGGGGCCTAGGTTTGGGCGGCTCGGGGGCGGCCCGCTGCCCCACCCGGGACCACGAGCCGAAGGGCGCGCGGAAGCACCTCCACCCGCACCCGGGTTACCGAGCAGTGCTCTTCGCCGTCCACCTGCGCGGGGATGTGGGCGCCGGGGCGGCGGGGGCGCAAGGCGAGCTCGAGCCTCGCTGCGCTCAGGCCTCGCGAGTGCCGGACGCCCAGCTCCTCGAGGTCTTCCCCGAACGTCCCGGTGTGGTCGAGGAAGAGCAGCGCCTTGGAAAGCCAGTCGCGCCGCCCCGCGAAGGGGACGACCTCGAAGCGGCCGTCGTCGGGCTTGGAATGTGGGTCGAGCACCCAATGCCCGGCGTAGATCCGCGGTCCCTTCACCACCAGATCGTTGAGCCCCTTCCAGCTCCTGCGCACGCCGTCCGCCACGACCTCGACGTCGAACTTATCGTCCACTAGATAGGACTCGCCGAGAGCGCGCAGGGCGCTGGCGGCGTAGACCAGCTGACCCCGATAGAGCTCGCGGACCAGGGGGATCCCCTCGACCCACCGGCGCTCCTGGTTGCGTTGGCGCAGGATGCGCGGTCCGAGGCCAAAGCCCACGCTGTCCACGAACAGCTCCTGCTGCGCCTCCTCTCCATTCTCGTCGAGGGTGAAGAGCAGGCCGGCATCGAGATCGGTCTCGGCTCCAGCGGCGAGCACTGCCACGTTGCGCTCGATCTCGGGGCCTCCGCCACAGGTCAGGCCGAAGCTGCGTCCCAGGTCGTTGGCGGTCCCCGTGGGCAAAAGCCCCAGGGGGATCTCGCGCGCCCTCCCGGATGCCATCAGCCCACGGGCGACCTCGGAGAGGGTGCCGTCTCCGCCCATGGCGATGACGAGGCGGCACGCCCGCGCGCTCAGTGCCTCCCTCACCAGCGCGGCGGTCCGGCCACTGCCAGGGGCGGTGGCGAGGAAGTCGTGGGCGATGCCCGCTCGGTCGAGCTGCTCCCGGGCCAAGGCGATGCGCGCCTGGTTCCGGCCGCCCTGCGCCGCGGGGTTGGCGACCAGCAGGGCCCGACGGGCCGGGGAGCGGCGGCGCTTCGAGGGGGGGCGAGCCATGGACGCCATTGTCCGCTCTTTTGCAGAGGACGGGTCGAGGGGCGCGGCGGAGGCCCGCAGCGTGGCCTTCACCAGCAAGGCCACGTGGAGGAGCGGCACGTCGGGAGAGAGCGCCGGTTGCCGCGGTCTGCGGGGCGCAGCCGGAACGGGTCCGGGAGCCAGCTACCTCGGCTTGAGGGACATGAGCCCCCCGCGGTTCTTATGGGAAGCGCTGCCTTGCTCGATCTGTCCACCGAAGGGCTCACCGAGCACGCCGAGGTTGGTGTGCTTCGCCGAGGTTTGCACCGCGTTGCCGAAGGAGCTTCCGCTCGCCAGCTCCTGAAAAACCGGCCCCGTCTCCGGAAGCGGCTCCGCCGCCAAGGTGATCGTCCAACCGTCGGGGTTGGTGCAGACCCTGCCCTCGCACTTCGTCTCGCAACCGAAGGTCCTGGCGCCGTCCAGGTCGAACCATCCCGCTTGGCAGGGCCCGCGGCCGCACGCTCGCCTGGCACAGGTAGCCGCCGCGTGCTCTGGCACCGGGCACACGTGGCCACAGGTGCCGCAGTTTCTGGGGTCATTCCGCGAGTCGCACTCCGGCTGGCACGTTCCGTCCTGGCAATCGAGCTCCGCCTGGCAGTCAGACTTGGCGGCGCAGGGCTCGCCCTCGGCACAGCCGCCGCAGAGGGCGCCACCGCAATCCGGACCGGTCTCGTCACCGTCCTTGATGCCATCGCTGCAGCTCGCTGGTTGGCAAGAACGCTCAGCGCAGACCTTGTCGGCGCCGCAGGATTGTCCTTGGCAGTCGGGGTCTTCGCAGTCGATCAGACCTTCGCAGTCGTTGTCGAGCCCGTCGCCGCACTGAGTCTCGTTGCTGCCGCCCGGGCATAGCTGGCAGATCCCCCCGAGGCACATCTGACCGGCCGGGCACTTCACCTCTACGCAGTCTCTGGCCACGCACTTGTCAGAGACACACAGCCCGGTGGAGCCGCAGGGAGCGTCCGGGCAATCCTTGGGGTAGCAGACTCCTCGCGCGCAGACCTCGGTTGAGCCGTTACAGGTCACCCCCACGCAGGTCGCCTCCGTGCAGGTGCCGCTGACGCACGCCTCGCCGCTCGCGCAGGCGCCGGCGGCGCAGGCGGTCGGGTAGCACTGGCCTTGGGCGCAGATCTCATCCGAGCCGCAGGGCGCGATGGGCGAGCACGAGACGACCTGGCAGCTGCCGCTGCGACAGACTCCGGATTGCTCGGCGCAATCGAGGG
>JACRCT010000703.1 GCA_016218885.1 Deltaproteobacteria bacterium
GACCTGGGGAGGACCGAGGAGGCGCGGGCAGCGCTCGCCGCCGCGCTGGCCCAGGTGCCGGACTGGGGCGAGGTGCGCCTCGTCGTCGAGAGCCTTCCTCCCCAGGCGCAGGCTCGCGACGCTGGCAGATGACCAGCCCCTCCTCTTCGCGCCAATTGACAGGACCGCGCCCTCAGTGCGATGCGGTCAGTCATGAGCGACAACGAATATCCAGTCAGCGTGGCAGTCAGGCGTCCCGACGGGAGCGTCGAGCAGGTCCGTGTCGGGACAGCGGTTCGCAGCGGCGAGGGCTTCGTCCTCACGCTGGGGGAGCTGCTGATCGGCGGCGAAGCCAGGGCGCCTGCAGCGCGTCAGGCCGCTCCGCGGGCCCCGGTGACGGCGGGTGCCAACGCTGGACCGCTGCCGACGGTCTTCCCGAACTACGGCCGCAGCAAGGGTGCGCCAATCTCGGGGGCGAGCCCGTCGGATCTCGAGTACTACGCCAACGGTGCCCGACGCTCGTTGGCCGATTCCAGCAAGGCGCGATGGCACGACAAGGAGCGCGCGCTGCTGGCGGCCATCGAGGCTGAAGTCGCGCGTCAGGGTGGTGGTGGTGGCGGTGGAGGAGGTTTCGACGAGCCGCCCCCCCACTCCGACTTCGATATGCCTCCGCCCGACGAGAGCTGAGCCGATGACCGGAGCGGACGAGCTCCGGCCATATCGTCTTCAGGCAAGGCCCTCAAGGCCCATTGCTGATCACCCGTGGCGGCGCCTCGCCGTCGCTGCGCCAGGGCACGCCATGACCAATCCCGAGCTCGAAGAAGACCTCGACGAGCAGCTCGAGGCGCAGCGCGCCCAGCGCAAGAGGATGATGGGGTGGATGGGCGCGGCGCTGGTGGTGGTGGTCATCGCCCTGGCCATCGCCGCCAAGTCCTGCTCCGGCGGGAGGAAGGACGCGGGGCGCCTGCAGCTGCGCAATGCGGTCGCGAAGTTCGAGGCCAACCCGGTGGACGCCGAGCTCGCCAAGGCCGCCGCGGCTGAATACGACGCGGCCGGCAGGAAGGACGAGGCCGAGAAGGTTCGCCACAAGCACGCCAGCGCGCTGGCGGGCGGCGACAAGGGTCGCGAGCAGGAGCTGCGCACCCGGCTGGCCGCCGACCCCGCCAACGACACGCTGCTGGGACAGCTCATCGAGGTCTATACCAAGCGCAAGGATCTCGACGGCGCGCGCAAGGCCTATGCCGAGTTCATCGAGAAGAGCCCCACGCCCAAGCGCCACGCGACCTTCGGCGCCTGGCTCTATCGCAACAGCTTCTACGAGCAGGCGTCCCAGGAGCTGGGCTCAGCCGTCAAGGGCGGCAACGACGACCCGTACACCCGCGGGTATCTGGGCCTGTCCTTTTACGAGCTGGGACGCAAGAAGGAGGCGCAGAAGCTCATCGACCAGGCGATCGACGACGGCGCGGACATGGACACCCTGCGCGTCCACCAGGCGATGCTCGACGAGGAGATCGGCGCGCAGCCCGAGGCTCCACCCGCGCCCAAGAAGAGGGGAAAGAAGAAGTGAGCCGGAGGCCGCCTCCGCCCGCTAGAGCACCGAGCCGTTCGGTGCTCTAGCCCTGGGGGCCGGGCGGCGTCTCCGGAGCGGAGGGGGGCGCCACCGCGGCCGGGGGCTCGAAGAAGGCGAGGATCCGCTGGATCTGGACCTTGCGTTGTTGGGCCGCGGCGGTGAGCTGGATCTGTCCCTGGGTGCGCTGGTCGATCTCCGAGCGCAGGCTGGCGATCTGGTCGCGCAGGGCTTTGATCTGCGCTTCGGCGTCCTCGTTGGCCTTGGCGTTCGAGGACTCGTTCACCTTCACGTAGGTGTCGAGGGCGCGGCGCTGGTTCTGGGCGGCGCCGACGATCTTCGCCAGGTCGTAGCCGAACGCCTTCAGCGCCGCCTCGACGATCTGCTTCTGGACGATCAGCGGCGTCTGCGCCGGCAGGTTGAGGAGCAGATCCTCGGCCTTCTTCACCCGGTCGAGGTCGGCCACGTCCATGCCGAAGTCGCGGAAGATGGCATCGAAGTCGACCGGGGCTCCGGGGGGAATCGGGGCGCTGACCTCCCCGGCGGTCGTCGCCGAGGCTGGGTGCGCGGACGCTGGGACCGATGCATCGGTCGGCGGCGGTGCGGCGGCCCGGGCGATCTCCGCCACGAGGTCCGCGGCGCTCTTCTCCTGCTGCGCGGGTGGAGAGGCGGGCGCGTCCTCCTCGGAGTCGTCGCCCGGTCGCTCCACGAAGATTCCAAGGATCTTCGACCCCAGCCCCTTCTCGCCTGCCATGCGTCACCTGCCTGGATTCGCTGTCCATCCGCTCCGACTGCCGAGGCCTATCTATCACACGCACAGCAGGTGGCCACCGGCCGAAAGGGGATGCAACATCCCGAAAACCGAAACGATAATGCTGCTGCTGTCGGGTTCGACCCGGAGCTAAACTCCCTTCCCCATCGTCTCCAGCCCGGAGCCAGCCATGCCTGTCGGTCCCGTTCGCGGTCCCGCGACCCCCTCGGTCAAGCCTGCCACCACCGGCGGCCCCACCGAGACCCCCAAGTTCCAGCCCGGCGACAAGACCAGCAAGATCGGCGACTTCTTCGACAAGGCCCGCCGGGCGCTGAGGGTCGTCGGCGCGGAAATCGAGGCTGACTTCAATCCCTGGAAGCATCTCTCGAGCTGGGAAGTGGACTCCCAGAAGATGGCAGCGGCGGTCGCCAGGTCCTCGACCGGCCAGGCCCAAGGCGTTGCCGATCCTGCGTTCTTGACGGAGATGGAGTCGCTCACCGGCGCCCGGTTCCACCAGGGCGCCAAGGTCAGCGTGCTCGCCGACGGCCCGCAGGCCTGCGACGCCTGGGTCGACGGCATCCAGAGCGCCAAGACGAGCGTGCACATGCAGTCCTGGGCGTTCTATGACGACGCCACCGGCGGCCGCGTTGCCGAGGCCCTGGTGCAGAAGGCCAAGGAAGGCGTTGACGTCCGAGTGATGGTAGATGGCCAGATCGGAGAGGGTGCCCACCACAAGCCCGTGCTGGAGTACATGGAGCAGAACGGCGTCAAGGTCGTACGCTGGCGCAACCCGGATCGCGAATACTGCGGGCTGCACTCCAAGGTGTTGGTCGTCGATGGCGCCGGGACCCAAGGCAAGGTCTTCGCCGGCGGGCGCAACGTGGCGGACAAGTATTTCGACACCAACCCCGACGGCCCCAAGTGGCGTGACACGGACATGGCTGGCGATGGCCCGATGGCCACCGATGCCGAGGCGCTCTTCGCACGTCGCTGGAACGACCAGGTCAGCAAGCGCAAAGAGCTCGATCTGGACGCCGTCGCCGCCCCGCCGCCCGCACAGGAGACGCCGGGCAAGGGTGCCAGGGTGATGGTGGTCGGCAACGAGCCCAAGATCCGCGATCAGTCCGATGACAAGATCCTGCTCGCCACTCTCAAGGCCATCCAGGGTGCCCAGAAGAGCTTCGACATCGAGAACGCCTACTTCGTGGTGCAGTCGCCGGAGAACCGCGATGCCTTGCGCGAGGCGCTCATCGACGCCCTCCAGCGTGGAGTGAAGGTGCGCGTCTTCACCAACTCGGACAAGACCGTCAACGAGCCGGCGCTCAGGACGCCGATCTTGAACAGCGCCATCCAGATGGCCAACGCCGGCGCCGAGGTCTACCTCAAGCAAGGCGACCTGCTGCACAGCAAGTACTGGGTGGCCGACGGCGAGATGGCGATGGTGTCGAGCTACAACAACCATCCGCGCTCGCACTACTACGAGGCCGAGAGCGCTATGGTCGTGGCTGACAAGGAGTTCGCCTCCTCCATGGTCGCGCACTTCGAGCAGGGCGCCGCGGAGGCCAAGCTGGTCGCCCAGGGCACCCCGCCCAAGCCCGAGTCCTTCGGCAGCCGGCTGGGCAAGCTCTTCCTGAACCAGCTCTAGCCCGACTCTCGCACTATTGAGCCCCTTTTCGCTCTGGCCGGCTTCATCGGCCAGAGCGAAAAGGGGCGACCCTGTAATCGCTCGCAGGCCAGCTTGCGCTGCCCAGGCCACTCGAAAAACGGGCTCAAAATGCGAAGGTCGGGCTAGGGCAGCGCCAGTTTCGACCTGCGGACCGTCCGCGACCACGGAGGTCCCGCTGGGACTGTTGGGACCTCGGACCGACCCCATGCGCGCCTAACCGGGCCTCCTTGAGGTGCTCGGCGAAGATTGGCGCCACCGGCTCCACGCGCAGGACTATCGATGCGCATGGCACGTGGCTGTCCGGGCGCCGCGGGGATGCAACACCTTCGAGAACCAAAACGATAATGCCGCTGCTATCGGGTTCGACCCGGAGCTACACTCCTACCCCCATCGCCTCCAGCCCGGAGCCCAGCCATGCCAGTCGGTCCCGTTCGCGGCCCCGCAACCCCCTCGGTCAAGCCTGCCACCACCAGCGGCCCCGCCGAGATCCCCAAGTTCCAGCCCGGTGAGAAGACGAACAAGATCGGCGACTTCTTCGAGAAGGCTGGCAAGCTGGCGGGCGTCATCGGCGCGGAGATCGAAGGCGACTTCAATCCCTGGAAGCGCCTGTCGGACTGGGAAGACGACTCCAAGAAGATGACCGCGGCGGTCGCCAAGTCCTCGACCGGCCAGGCCCGGGGCGTCTCCGATCCCGCGTTCCTGGCGGAGATGGAGTCGCTCACCGGTGCCCAGTTCCATCAGGGCGCGCGGGTCAGCGTGCTCGCCGACGGCCCCCAGGCCTGCGACGCATGGGTCGACGGCATCCAGGGCGCCAAGACGAGCGTGCACATGCAGTCCTGGGCGTTCTATGACGACGCCACCGGCGGTCGCATCGCCGAGGCCCTGGTGGCGAAGGCCAAGGAAGGCGTCGACGTCCGGGTGATGGTCGATGGCCAGACCGGAGAGGGCGCCATCCACAAGCACGTTCTCGAGTACATGGAGCAGAACGGCGTCAAGGTCCTGCGCTGGCGCCACCCCGACCGCGACTACTACGGGATGCATTCCAAGGTGCTGGTCGTCGACGGCGCTGGGACGCAGGGCAAGGTCTTCGCCGGCGGGCGCAACCCAGGCGACGCGTACTTCGACACCAACCCCGACGCCCCCAAGTGGCGCGACACGGACATGGCCGGCGACGGCCCGATGGCCACCGACGCCGAGGCGCTCTTCGCTCGCCGCTGGAACGACCAGGTCAGCAATCGCAAGGACCTCGATCTGGACGCCGTCGCCGCTCCGCCGCCCGCTCAGGAGACGCCGGGCAAGGGCGCCAAGGTGATGGTGGTCGGCAACGAGCCCAAGATCGGCGATCAGTCCGACGACAAGATCATGCTCGCCACCCTCAAGGCCATTCAGGGCGCCCAGAAGAGCTTCGACATCGAGAACGCCTACTTCATCGTCCAGTCGCCGGAGAACCGCGACGCCCTGCGCGAGGCGCTCACCGACGCCGTCCAGCGCGGAGTGAGGGTGCGCGTCTTCACCAACTCGGACAAGAGCGTCGACGAGCCGGTGGTCAGCACGCCGATCATGAACAGCGCCATCCAGATGGCCAACGCCGGCGCCGAGGTCTACCTCAAGCAAGGGGACACGCTGCACAGCAAGTACTGGGTGGCCGATGGCGAGGTGGCGATGGTGTCGAGCTACAACAACCATCCGCGCTCGCACTACTACGAGGCCGAGAGCTCGATGATCGTGGCCGACAAGGAGTTCGCCTCGTCGATGGCCTCGCACTTCGAGCAGGGCACCTCGGAAGCGAAGCTCATCGCCAAAGGCACCCCGCCCAAGCCCGAATCCTTTGGCAGCCGGCTGGGCAAGCTCTTCGAGAACCAGCTCTAGCGCTACCTTCGCATCTTGAGCCCGTTTCTCGAGTAGCCTGGGCAGCGCGTTGGCAGGCAAGCAACGCCTTGCGGCGCCTCTTCTCGAGGGGAGCTCGGGGCGGCCATGGTCCAGTTCCTTCAACCAGGCGCCAAGCGGTTACTGGGTCGCCCCTTTTCGCTCTGGCCGATGAAGCTAACCAGAGCGAAAAGGGGCTCGGAAGTGCGAAGGTAGGGCTAGCCCTACCGGGCCTCCTTGAGGTGCTCGGCGAAGATCGGCGCCACCGACTCGACCCGCAGGAAGCCGTTGGCGAGCTGCCGCGCCCGCGGGTGGCTGTCGGTGCAGACGATGGCATCGAACAGCCCGCTGCCCTGCAGACGCTCGAGCGCGTCGCCGCAGAAGAGACCGTGCGTGGTGATCACCGAGATTCCCGCCGCGCCGGCCGCCTGGTAGGCGCGCGCTGCGCCGAGCAGAGAGCCACCCGTGCGGATCATGTCGTCGTAGATGACCACATGCGCGCCCTGAACCTGGGCGCTCACTGCGGTGACCTCGGTGGTCTCCCCGCCGAGCCGCCGCTTGAAGACGAAGGAGGCGCGCACGCCCAGCTTGTTGGCCAATGACTCGACCCACTTGGCGCGGCCGGCGTCGGTGCAGGCCACGACCATGGGCCGCTCCCCGGCGAGCTGTCGGGCGGCGTTGAGCACCAGGGGGGTGCCTCGCAGGTGAAAGGGCCGCAGCGCGCCTTCGAAGTAGTACGGCACGCCCTCGGAGTGAAGGTCGAGCAGCAGCACGCGGCTGCCCGATCCCGGCACGGGGATCGAGGAGAGCAGGCGCGCACGGGTCTTGGCGGTCACGACCTCGCCCGCCTTGCCCTTTCGCTCCATGGTGGCGTAGCCGAAGTACGGGATGGCCAGCACCAGCTTGTGGGCCCCCTCCTGCACCAGGCCGCAAGCAAGGTCATAGAACTCGAGCGTGTCGGCGTCGGTGTGGGTTCCTCCCACGAGCACCACGTCGCGATCGGCCACCGGGCTGGCGATGCGGTGGTAGAGCTCGCCGTCGGGGAACTGGTGGCGCTCCACCTCGCCGAGCCCCAGCCCTGCTGCCTGGGCGATGGAGTCCTGCAGATAGGCATAGGTGCGAGTCCCGAAGACCAGCGCGTCGCTTCTCATAGATTTGCCTCCCTCGCCTTGAGGACAAGCTCGGTCTTGAGCTCGTGCAGTCGCTTCTCCAGGCCCACCGGATATTGATGTGGATGCAGGAACCGGCGGATCCCGGGGTGCAGCCGCCCGAGCTGCTCCTGGGCGCGAGCCCGAACCTCCGTGAGCCCGGGCGGATGGTAGACCAGCTTGCCGTCGCGGAGCACCGGAACGAGCAGGTCCGCCCAGGGGGTCCCCGCTGGCAGCGTCTTGCGGCGCGTCAGATCGAGCGGGTCGACCAGGGTCGCGGGCTCGGGGGCCCCGCTCAGCTCGTCCCAGATCATGTCTGCCACGAAGCCCTGGGGGCCCTCGAAGCGGCGTACCTGGAGGATGCCCGGGGTGGAGACCTTCGCGGTCTGCTCCGAGAGCTTGAGCGTGTGCCGCCAGCGTCCGTCGGGCTCACGCACGGCGGCGAGCTTGTAGACGCCGCCCAGGGCCGGCTGGTCGTAGGCGGTGACGAGCCGGGTCCCGACGCCCCAAGCGCCGATCGCCGCGCCCTGGTCCTTGAGGCTGGTGATGACGTGCTCGTCGAGCTCGTTGCTCGCCAGGATGAGCGTGCGGGTGAAGCCCGCCTCGTCGAGCATCCGGCGGGCTTCGACGGAGAGCCAGGCCAGGTCCCCGGAGTCGAGGCGGATGCCGGCCAGGTCGTGGCCTCGCTCGCGAAGCCTTCGGCCAGTGGCGATGGCGTGCTCGACTCCCCGCAGGGTGTCGTAGGTGTCCACCAGCAGGACGCAGCTGCCGGGCATGGCCTCCGCCCAGCCGTCGAAGGCCGCGGCCTCATCGTCGAAGAGGGTCACCCAGCTGTGGGCGTGCGTGCCGCGAACCGGGATGCCGAAGAGCCGCCCGGCGAGGACGTTGGAGGTCGCGTCGCAGCCTCCGACGTAGGCGGCGCGGCTCGCCGAGAGCCCGCCGTCGATGCCCTGGGCCCTTCGCAGCCCGAACTCGATCACCGGCTGGCCCTGCGCGGCGAGCTTCACCCGAGAAGCCTTGGTGGCGATGAGGGTCTGGAAGTTGATCGCGTTGAGCAGGGCGGTCTCGAGGAGCTGCGCCTGCAGCACGGGACCTCGCACGCGCAGCAACGGCTCCTCGGCAAAGACGACCGTCCCCTCCGGGATCGCGTCCACGTCGCACGTGAGAACCAGCTTGCGCAAGTGGTCGAGGAAGCCCTGGTCGAAGAGCCGTGTCCCGTCTGGGGCCTGCAGCGCCGCGAGCCAGGCAAGGCTCTCCGGGTCGAAGCGCAGGCTGGTCAGGTAGTCGAGCACCTGCTCGAGGCCGCAGGCGAGCGCGAACCCGCCCGAGAAGGGGTTCTCCCTGAAGGTGAGGTGGAACACGGCTTCGCGGTCGGCCAGACCGAGCTTCCAGTAGCCATGGGCCATCGTCAGCTCGTAGAGATCAATGTGGAGCGCCAGCCCCGTTTGATAGAGCTCGCTGGGTATGCGCATGCCGGCTGACCTCTTACGGGCGGGAACCACCGGCGAGAACTTGGAGTTCGGCTTGCCCGCGGGCCAGACTTCGGCTCCAGGCTTCAGACCCCAGGTTCGGGGGCCAAGCCGGAGGGTCCCTGCCAGCCTCCCGTCACGCAGTAGGCCGTCCCGCCGCCTGCTTTGGCCTGATCCTGAAACGGTCTCGGTCGGTCGGACGAGCCTCAGTCGCCCTCGCCGCCGCGGTCCTCGCCGTCCTCGCCGGGCCCCTTGCGCAGCCCGAGCATTCGCCGCAGCTCGCGGGCAGCCTGGCGGGAGACCACCACGCCGTCGCCGCGGGCGGTGCGGGCGAGGAACCCGCCCGTGTCGGCGGGCTCGAGCCGCACGGTCTGCTCGAGGTTCAGCAGGGCCCTCCGATGGACGCGCATGAAGCAGGCAGGAAGCCTCTCCTCGAGCTCCTGCAGCGACAGGTCGGTCAGGAACTCACCCTGGGCAGTGGCGAGGGTCACCAACTCGCCGTCGAGCACGGCGTGGCTGACCTGGCTCGGGCTCACGAGGACGATGCCGTTCCGGGTGGGGATCGCCAGCCGATCGATGGGCGCTCGGGCCGGCACACGCTGCCGCTGGGCCTCATCGCGGAAGCGGCGCTGCGCGTCCCGCGATCGGGCTCGTCGCAGCGCCTTCTCCAGCCGCTCGCCTTCGATGGGCTTGAGCAGGTAGTCGAGCGCGCCGGCGTCGAAGGCCTCGACCGCGTGCTCTGCGTGGGCGGTGCAGAAGACCACGTACGGGCCGTCCTCGGGCATCAGGCGCAGCGCCTCCATCCCGCTCAGCCCGGGCATGCTGATGTCCAGCAACACCACGTCCGCCCCGCCGGCGGCGACCCGCTGCAGCACCTCTGTGCCGTCCTTGCACTCGCCGCAAACCTCCACGTCCGGCAGGTAGGAGAGCAGGCGCAGCAGCCGCTTGCGCGCCATGAGCTCGTCGTCGGCGACCAGCACGCGCAGGGGCGCTCTCATGCGTTCACTCCGGTCTGCGGTCCACAGACCGGCACCCGAAGCTCGACGCGGGTGCGCTCTCCGGCCTTGCCGATCTGCAGCTGCGCCGCGCTGCCGTAGGCGAGGGCCAGCCGGCGCTCGAGGTTGGGCAGGCCAGAGCTGCCCGGTCGCGGTCCGGCGTACGTCCCGGGATTCTCCAACGTCACCACCAGCTCGGCGGCCTCGCGGCGCACCGCCAAGGCGATCACCCCGCGGTGGCCGGAGCACGGCCCGTGCTTGGCGGCGTTCTCGGCCAGCGGGAGAAGAATCAGCGGCGGCACCTGGACCTCGCAGAGGGACGCGTCGACCTCCTGCCGCAGCTCGAACAGCTCCGGGTCGCGCAGGCGGTGCAGGGCGAAGAGGGTCTCGGCGAGCTCGAGCTCCTGGCGCAGCGGCCATGCCGGAGCCTTCACTCCCCCGAGCACCGCGCGGAGCATGGCCGACAGCTGCAGGACGGCGCGCTCGGCGACGGCGCCGTCCTCCCGGCACCACTCGGCGATGGAGTTGAGGGTGTTGAAGAGGAAATGGGGATCGAGCTGGGCCCTCAGCGCGAGCAGCTGGGCCCGCTCGGCCTCGCGCGCCAGAGCGTCTGCCCGGGCCCGCGCGCGAGCGAGGCCGTGCTCGAACCCGATGTCGCGCCCTAGCCCCCAGCCGCCGACGAGGAAGAGGGCCGCGCAGACCGCGAGGCTCACCGGCGCGGTGAGGAAGCTGGCGCCCATGCCGAAGACCTCGGGTATCCCAAGGCCGAGCCCGAACACGATCGCGGCGCCGAGCACCGCATACAGCAGGAGCCGCAGCCAGGCTCCGGTGCTGAGGACGCCCTCGGGCAGAAGAAGCCTGAAGGACACCGGGGCCACGAATACGAAGGCCAGGCAGAGGGCGAGGCCCAGCCCGACGGCGCCGTCGGACCGGCTGAAGTGGCCCTGGGCCACCAGCAACGGGAGGCAGACCAGGAGGATGGGGATGAGGCGACGGGGGGCGACGAGCCCGCGCACGGTCTCGCGCACGGTCTGGGCGGGATCGACAGCCTCCGGAGGGGGATTGAGGGCCATGGGCTGCCAGGACCGAGCGCCTCGCTTCTTGCCAAAGACGTTGATCCAGGCCGTCTGGGCCAACAGGACCAGGTCGAGGAGCGCCGATCGGCGGCGAGCCTACTCGACGTCGAGGCGGGCAGGCAGGGCGGCGCCGCGAGCCTGGCTGACCTGGGCGGGGCCGGTGATGCCCGGCGCGATGGCGAGGCGCAGCGCGAAGGGCGGGTGCTCGCGGACCAGCCGCTGGGCATCGGGGACGGGGAGTGGGCGGGGGCCGGGAGCCTCGCGGGCGAAGAGAGCAGCACGATCGCGAGACCCAGGAGCCGCTTCATCGCCGGGCTCGGGTCGGGGGGTCGGCTCCAGGGTCGAACGCGGGGTGCCGGTGGGCAGCCGTTCCATGCCCTGAAGGATGACGAAGCTGCGGAGGCCCTCGCGAAGGGTCGGGCTGGGCGGTCGCGGCACGGTCCCGAGCGGTGCGATTCGGGCGCTCAACGGCAGCCAGCTCCCAGGCGCGTGCTTGCCAGCTCCCTTCGAAGCCAAGCTGGGGTCTTCGTCATCCGCCACTTCGTCCCGCGAGTCCCAGCGGCCGAGAACGACTCTCGGTGCCCTGCGCTCCTCCTGGACGGCGCTCTACCGGAGAGGCGGCGCCGTCACCGGGCAATCGTATTACCGCCACAGGCTCTCGAAGACCTAGAATCCGAGCTGGCGCATGGCTCAAGACACGTCGAGAGGCGCCGCTGGGAGAATGCACATGCACGATCGTCCGAACCTGCGCACCCTGGTCGGTGGCGGGGCGGCAGCCATCGTCGGTCTCTGGGCCTCGACGGCAGCGGCGACCTGCTCGAACACCGCCACCTGTCCCAACGGCGCTCAGCTCCGGGCCTGCTGCACCGGGACCGGCAACTCCTGCAGCTGCTGGTACGAGGTCGGGTCGCAGACCGTGAGCTGCGCTGCCTGTGGCTGCAGCCAGGCCGAGGCTCAGCGCGCGACCGACCTGTGCGTGGGCGGCGGCAGCACGGGCTCGTCGTGCAACACCCCTTGCGGGGGCGGCTGCTGCGACGACTCGGGAGGCAAGTGCTGCAACGGCACCTGCATCCAGGCGAACCAGGTCTGCTGCGGCGGCGGCGGCTGCGCCAACACCGAGCAGTGCTGCGACAATCGCTGCATCCCGGCCAGCGCGACCTGCTGCGGCCTGGGGCGCTTCTGCCCCGCCGAGAACCTCTGCGTGGGCAGCGGCCAGTGCTGCTCGGCGGCGACGCCCCTGCTGTCCAACGGCTTCTGCTGCCCGCCGGATCAGCCGAGCTGCGGGACCTGCGACACCGTCGGCCCGGCCTGTGGGGCAGACTCCTGCTGCCCGTCGCCGCTTCCCTTCTGCTGCCAGAACGGCGTGTGCGCCACGAACGCCGAGGAGTGCCCCATCACCTGCCTGATCGGCCACCCGCCCTGCGGCACCGCCTGCTGTGGGGTCGGCCAGAGCTGCTGCGAGGGCGTCTGCATCGACGAGGGAGCGAGCTGCTGTGGCAACCAGACGACCTGCCCGGCCGGGCAACCGGTCTGCTGCCAGGGAGGAGGTTGCGCAGCCAGCGCGGAAGAGTGCGCCGGAGGTGTCGAGAACTGCTCCTTGGGCAGCATCACCTGCAGCAACGGCCACTGCTGCAGTGGAGGGGGCGCGGTCTGCTGCCCGAATGGCGTCTGTGCTCCCAAGGGCGCCGTCTGCGTGGGCGGCTCCTATTGCCCGGCGGTGGCGCCCAAGTACTGCGAGGCCGGGTTCTGCGTTCCCAACGA
>JACRCT010000704.1 GCA_016218885.1 Deltaproteobacteria bacterium
CATCTTGAGCCCTTTTCTCGAGTAGCCTGGGCAGCGCAAGCTGGCCAGGCTACTCGAGAAAAGGGCGACCCACCTATTGTGCGCGCCGTAGCTGAAGGAATGGCGATGCCAGTGCCCGGTTGCTGCAGCGCGACCTGAGAGGACGCTGGGCCGTGTGGTCAGCGCGTTGGCAGGCAAGCAACGGCTTGCGTCGTCTCTTCACGAGGGGAACTCGAGGCGGCCATGATCCAGTTCCTTCAGCTACGCGCCAAGCGGTTAACGGGTCGCCCCTTTTAGCTCTGGACGAAGAAGCTGGCCAGAGCGAAAAGGGGCTCAGAAGTGCGAAGGTAGGGCTAGCGCACTTTCTCGAGGGTCTCCTTGAGGGTGACCGATCGGGCGAGCGGCACCTTCACGTCCCGGAAGATGCGTCGCTGGTAGCCCGGCATCTCGACCATCACCTTGTGGGGCCCGGCGTTGAGCTCCACCCTCAGCGGCGTCCGGCCCCGAGGCTTGTTGTCGATGGTGACCGTCGCGCCGGAGGGCTCGACCTGGACGATGAGCTCGCCGGTCAGGCCCATCACCGTGACGTCCGGCGAGCTTTCCGACGCGCGCGGCATGTCGGGCTTGGCCGGGCGCGCATGGAGGGGAGGGGCGGGCGCCGCTCCGAGCGACTGGCGGATGACGTTCCAACCCGGATCCTGGCGAAGGCCCTTGAGCGCCTCGTCTGACTCCAGCGCATCGAGATTCCGGTAACCGGCGCGGATAAGCCCTTGCAGTTCGCCCAGCGCCTCGCGGGTCGCGCCCTGCGCAGCATAGGAGCGCGCAAGGCAGAGGCGTGCCTCGGTGTGCGTGGGCTCGGCCTCCAGGGCCCTGCCGAAGTAGAGCACGGCGTTGCCGTACTCTTTGACCGCGTAGTAGGCGAGGCCGGCGGAGTACAGGAGCGTGGCGTTGCCCGGCTCGAGCTTTTCGGCCAGCAGGAACTTCTGGAGCGCGTAGTCGTAGTGCCTGCTCTTGGCGTAGTCGAGCCCCTCGGTGAGCAGCGCCTTGGCTTGGGCCTGGGGCGTTGCTGTCGCAGGACTGGCGGGTGGCTTGGGCGGGCGCGCCAGAGGAGTCGCCGCCCCCGGGGGGCCTTCCTGCTCGCCGACCTGGGCAGGAGGCTCGTGTCTCAGGGAGTAGTAGCCTGCGCCCGCCGCGGCGATGACCACGAGGAGCGCCAGCCATGTTCCCAGAGAGCTTCGGCGCTGCGGCGGCTTCTCGAGGGGGGCGGGCAGGGCCGCCGTGGAGGAAGGTTGCGCGGTTGGGTTGGGTTTGGTGTCCCGCTCGACCTCCTCCTCCTGCGCCGCCGTCTCCTCTTCGTCGGCCGGCCGTTGCTCTTCCTCCGGCGACTCATCGCGATGCCCGACCGGGGCGAGGGAGGCCTCCAGCGCCGCGGCCATCTCCTCTGCCGACTGGAACCGCTCGTCCGCCTTCTTGGCGATGGCCTTGCGCACCACCTCACCCGCCGGGAGCGGCAGGTCCGGCACGAGGCAGCACGGATCGGGCGGGGAGGCCTTCAGGTGCATCTCGATGAGCTGCTTGGCCGAGTCCGCGTCGTAGGGAGGGGTGCCCGTCAGGCATTCGTAGAGCAGCACACCCAGGGCGTACAGGTCCACGCGGTGGTCGATGGGCCGGCCCAGGGCCTGCTCAGGAGCGATGTAGTGAGGGGTGCCCATCACCACGCCCACTCGCGTCAAGCTTTGCTGAGAGCGGACGTCGCGCAGGATTCCGAAGTCGAGGATCGTCGCCTTGCCGTCGGGGCCGATATGGACGTTGGCCGACTTGATGTCGCGATGGATGAAGCCCTTCTGGTGGATGAACCCCAACCCCGAGCAGAGCTGCTGGAAGATCTCCAGCACCTCGTCCGGCGGCAGGCCGTCGGGGTTCTTCTTGAGGTAGCGGGCCAGGCTCTGCCCCTCGAGGTACTTCATCACGATGAAGGGGCGGCCGAAGTGCTCGCCGACCGCGTAGACCAGGACGACGTTGGGGTGCTCGAGGTTGGCGGTGGCCTTGGCTTCGCGCTCGAAGCGGGCCACGAACTCCGCGTCGTTGCACAGGTCGGGCGCGAGAATCTTGATCGCCACCTTGCGGTCGAGGGAGACGTCGTGCGCCAAGTAGACCGAGCCCATGCCGCCCTGGCCGATCCTCTTGTCGATGCGCCACTTGCCCTGGAGCAGGTCCCCGACCTTGATCGGCGCCGCCGCCTCGTCGGGATCGGGCGGGACGGACGAGCCGCAGAACTTGCAGAACCGGCCGATGTCGTCCAGCGGCTGTCCACAGTTGCGGCAGTTCACGTCTGCTCCGTCGCTGCGAGGTCTTTGAGACTACCTTGCTCCGTCGCGACCGGTCAGCCTGCATCTCGAGGAAGGCGGGTCTCGTTCTATCTAGCGCAGGTTGGCCTCCCGGAGGCGCCGGGTGAGGACCTTGATGACTCCCAGGGAGATCGCGTGCTTGTCCGCCATGATCTCCTGGAAGTCCTCGCGAGAGATCTTCAGGAGCGCCACGTCGGTGATCGCGGTGACGGTTGCCGAGCGAGGCGAGGCGTCGAGCAGGGCCATCTCCCCGAAGCACTCGCGTGCGCCGAGCTGGGCGACCTCGCGGTCCTTGGTGCGCACGCGGACCCGTCCGTCGAGGACGACGTAGAGGGCGTCGCCGACCTCTCCCTCGACCACCACGTCCTCGCCCGCCTCGCGTCCCTCCTCGGAGGTGATGAGGGCGATCTGCGCCAGATCCTCGCCGGGGATCTGCGAGAAGAGATCCACCGACTTGAGGAAGAGCACCTTCTCGACGGTCGTGATCATCGGTTCCTCGAGCCGGAGGCCGTGGGCAGAGCCGCCTCCAGCGCCGCGAGCATCGTCCGAGCCCGCTCGCGCACCGCGCGGGACTCGTCGCAAGAGTGCTTCTCGACGACGCGCACCAGCTCGCTCAGCGGCACCGACTTCTGCAGAGCGGACAGGCTGGCTTCGCGCACGACGGGGGAGGGGTGCTCGGCGTCATCGAGCATCGCCTTGCGCAGCGCCGGGTCGAACCGCTCGCCTGCCAGCTGGGCGGCGCAGGCCCGCACCCAGGCGCTGTCGTCCAGGAGCAGCGTGCGCAAGACTTCCACCGGGGACGCATCCGGCAGCGGGAAGTCCTCGGCTGCAGCCCGCAGACGGGAATCGCGGGACATGTCCTCGATGAGCGGAAAGAGCTTGCGGCGCAGTGGACGGTCGAGCACGTTGTCGAGCAGCTCGACGACGTTGGAGCGCCGGCGTGCCGCGTCGGTCGCCGAGGCATCGTGGAAGCCGGCGTAGATGAGCTCGATCTCCGCCTCGGGGAAGAGGATGCCCAGCAACGTGAAGACGCGCTGCACCCCGGCGTCGATCTTCCCCTGCAGAGCGCTGGCGAGCAGGGCCTCGGCGGCGAGCGGCCCGCTGCGAGGCGTCTGCGGGTTGGGGGGACCGGTCAGCTGCAGGGCCTCGGCGGCGGCGAGGGCGTGATAGGCGCGGGCGAGCTCGTTGTCGACGGCCCGGAGGATGGCCTTCTTGTCCACCGACAGCCCGCGGCGGCGGCGAAGCGCCTTGC
>JACRCT010000675.1 GCA_016218885.1 Deltaproteobacteria bacterium
CGCGGCTTCAAGATGGGCGACGAGGGCATCGAGTACGTGATCGGCCAGATGCTCGAGTTCTTGCTCATCAGCCGCAACATCGAGGAGGTCTTCAGTGAAGACCCGACGATGCGCAAGAAGATCTTCACCATCATGAAGAAGCACCTCGATGTCGACGAGGAGATCGACCGCGAGGCGCGCGCCCGCATCAAGCACGTGCAGGAGGGCAGCGCCGCCTGGGACATCGAGTATCAGAAGACCGTCGAGATGATCCGTCGAGCCAAGGGCCTCATCTAGCGGCCTCGCGACCGGGTCTGTGAGCAGGGCCTCGTCGGCACGGCGAGGCCCTTTGCTTTGCGGGCCCAGCCGCGCTCGCCTGTGATATGCCGTCGTGACCCTGCGGAGCCCTCCTGGGCCCGAGGGAGAAGGGGCGTGCGATGGATCGCAAGTCGGTGGTCGTCCTGGGCGTCATCTTCGGCGGCCTGTTCCTGGCCCTGTTCGCCTTCCTCCTGCTTGCCTTCGTGGCGGTGAGGAGCGGGGGCGATGACGGCGCCGGCTTCGGCGGCCCGGCCATCGGCGTCTTGGAGATCAAGGGGCCGATCGTCGACACCGACAAGGAGCTCAAGGCCCTGCGCAAGTTCGCCCGCGAGGATCGCATCAAGTCCATCCTGGTGCGCATCGACTCGCCCGGCGGCGCGGTGGCTCCGTCCCAGGAGATCTACGCCGAGCTGCGGCGGATCAACCAGAGCAAGAAGGTCGTCTGCTCCATGGGCAACCTCGCGGCCTCGGGCGGCTACTACATCGCCGCCGGATGCGGGAAGGTCTTCGCCATGCCCGGCACGCTCACGGGCTCCATCGGCGTCATCAGCCAGCTGCCGTACCTGGGCGACATCGCCAAGGAGCTGCACTTCTCGATGAACACCATCAAGAGCGGGAAGATGAAGGACGTGGGCAACCCCTTCCGCGAGATGACCGAGGAGGAGCGCGCCTTCTTCCAGAAGCTCATGGACTCGGTGCACGAGCAGTTCATCTCCGCCGTGGCCGAGGGTCGTGGTCTCAAGATCGAGGAGGTGCGGCCCTTCGCCGACGGCCGCGTGCTCACCGGTGCCGAGGCCAGGGAGCTGAAGCTCGTCGACGAGATCGGCAACTTCAACGACGCCATCAAGCTCGCTGCCGAGCTGGGGCAGATCGAGGGCGAGCCCAAGCTGCAGTATCCGCCCGAGGAGCACCGCTTCAAGTTCGCCGACCTGATGAGTGAAGGGGGACGGGCCCTGATGCGCGGCTTTCGGCAGGGGCTGGGCGAGTCGGCCTCCTCCTCTCCGGACGGCGTGGTGGGCCCCGCCTATCTGATGCCGACACCGTAGCGAAGCCCGAGCTCGGGCCTGCGTGTGAGGCCACTCGTATCCGAGCCGCGAGCGTCAGCGACCGGTCCCGGACTTTGGCGGAGTTGGAGCCTAGGGCCGCTTGACCTGAGGCCTGGGGTCTGGAGCCTGTGGCCGCCGCCGACACCCGCGTTGGTTTCGGCTCGGCCGGAATGGGAGGCCAAGATGCAGACGCTCTGGGCGCCTTGGCGCATGGAGTACATCAAGCAAGACAAGCCGCAGGGCTGCATCTTCTGCACCTATCCGGCGCAGGAGAACGACCGCGCGAACCTGGTGCTCGGGCGCAGCCTTCATGGCTTCGTGATGCTCAACCGCTTCCCCTACAACAGCGGGCACCTCATGGTGATCCCCCGCCGCCATGTGAGCGAGCTCTCGGCGCTCCCGGAGGCCGAGTACGACGATCTGCAGAGGCTGCTGCGCGCCAGCGTGGGCGTGCTCTTCGAGGTCTACCGCCCGGAGGGCATGAACGTGGGGATGAACCTGGGGCGCATCGCCGGGGCAGGCATCGCCGACCACCTGCATTGGCATGCCGTCCCGCGCTGGGGTGGGGACACCAACTTCATGCCCGTGATCGGCGAGACGAAGGTGATGGTGGAGCACCTCGAAGGGGCCTACGACCGGCTGCGTCCGCGGTTCGAGGCGCTCGGCCTCGCCTAAGCCATGGACCTGGAGCTTCAACATCTCCTCGCGCTGGGGGCCGCAGCCGCGGCGGGTGTCGTCCTGCTCGGAGCGCTGCAGCGCCGGCGGCAGTCCGCGGACGCCGCCCAGGCGTACCTCAAGGGCTTCCGCTACGTCCTCTCCGACGAGCCGGACCAGGCGATCGCCGAGCTGACCCGCGCGGCCCAGGACGCGCGGACGCTGGAGGCCTACTTCGCGCTGGGAGCGCTCTTCCGCCGCACCGGCGAGCACGAGCGGGCCATCCGGCTGCATCAGAACATGCTCCTCAAGCCCGACCTCGAGGCGCGCCTGGGCCAGCAGATCCAGCTCGAGCTCGCCCTCGACTACCAGCGCGCCGGGATGCACGCGCGCGCCCTGGAGGCCTATCAGAAGGTCCTGGAGGCAGCGCCGAGCCAGAAGGAGGCCCTCGCGCACCTGTGCGAGCTCCATGAGGACCGCCAGGACTGGTCGCAGGCGGCCCAGGCGCATGGAAGGCTGGTGGCTCTGGGCGAGGGCTCCGCAGGCGTGCTTGCTCATCTCCTGGCCGAGGCGGCGCTGGTCGAGCCGGACCTCGACCGGGCCCAGGCGTTCGCCGCGCGCGCCGTCGAGGTCGACCCCGCCAGCGCGCACGCGGCGATGGCCCTGGGGCTTTCGTACCTGCGGCAGAAGCGTCTTGCCGAGGCGGAGGCGGCCCTGGAGCGCGCCTGTGAGCAGGCCCCCGATCTCTCGGTGCGCGTCGCCGAAGCGCTCTCCCAGGCGGCAGGCGCAGCCCGGGCCGCCGCGTTCTTCGAGGCCAGGTTGGCGGCCTCCGAACACGCTGCCCCGCGCCTGGCTCTGGCAGGCCGGCTGCGCCAGGCTGGGCGCAACGACGAGGCGCTCGCGCACCTGCGGCGCGCCCTGGAGCTCGACCCGCGC
>JACRCT010000060.1 GCA_016218885.1 Deltaproteobacteria bacterium
GGTCGCGGAGGCCCCTCGAAGCGAACTTGCCCCACGGCAACCTGCACGACGTCGTGCAGGTCGTTTCAGAGCGGGTCGCGCGTCGCCATGAGCGCGACGGTCCTGAACCCTCACAGGGCGTCTGATCGGATGCTTTGCTCCACGAGGCGAGAAGCTTCCAGAGGGGGCGGGCATCCGCCCGCGGCTGCAAGCTCGCCTCTGCTCGGCGCCGCCCCACGGTCGCCACGAGCCGCTCTCCATGATGCCCTTGCACCCCACGCCTATTCGTGGCCGAAGTCACACGGCGCGTGCGAACCTGATCATCGGCTACGTCCGTCCATCGAGAGTCTCGACGACGCTTCACCCGAAACGACGCCGTCCACTCCGTCTGACTGAAGCCTGAAGTCCTTGCCAATCTGCGCAAGATCTCCCGACGAAGGGACTAACTCGGCCGAGCCGGGGCCAGCTGGGCCGCCATGTGTCATGGCGGCCAGTCGGCTCATCCATCGTTTCTACATGCCGACTTCGGCGCTGCCTCGGCGCCGGCGCAAGCCCAGCCCGAGCAACCCCGCGACCAGCAGCAAGGGCGCTGACGCGCTCGTAGCAGCAGCACAGCCGCAGCCGGGCTCGATGGGAGGAGCCGACGGGCCGGCGTCAGCAATCGCGTCAGCCACGCATTTTTGGCTGGACGGGTCCAGGTGCGTCCCTGCGCCGCAGGGGTCGCCGGCATCGGTGAGGGCAACGGGCTCGCACCACCCGGCATGACAGACGCCTCCGGGGCAGGCCGTTCCATCGGCGAGATCGCCTTTTGCCTCACACACGGGCTCTCCGGTGGCGGCGCACTCGATAGCTCCGAGCTTGCAGGGTTCCGAAAGGCTGCACGCAGCGCCCGGCGTGCAGGCCCGACAGATGCCTTCCCTGCATACGCCACCGCTGCAGGCGACGCCGTTGGGGCGGTTCGTCCACGCGCCACAGACTGCCGGCTGCTGCGAGCAGTCGATGCTGCCCACCTGGCAGCCGTCGATGGAAGTGCAGGTTTCACCTGCGGGACAGGCGCTGCAGGCACCATCCTGGCACGTGCCCTGATTGCCACACGCCGTTCCGTCTGGCTCGTTCGTCAGATCCTCGCAGACCGCCTCGCCGGTCGCGCAGTTCGTGGTTCCAAGCCTACAGCCATCCGCAGAGCGGCACGGCTCCTGGGTCGGACACGAACGGCACTCTCCGGAATGGCAGACCTTGGAGCCCTGGCATGCCGTTCCGTCCGCGACGTTGGTCCAATGGCCGCATTGCGGCTGACCAGAGAGGCAATCAATGATGCCGCTCTGGCAGCCATCGGGCGAGGTGCAGGGCGCCCCCGCGATGCAACTGCCGGCATCTGGACCAGGCCCGCTCGCGTCGGCGAGTCCCGCGTCCATGGCGCCGCCGGAGACCGTGGTGCCTTGAGCCACGTTCGACAGCGGGCCGAATACTGCGTTGACTTGGAGCGTGCCCCGGAAGGCGACGAGCCGGAACTCATACGAAGTGGCTTCAGCCAATCCCTCGACCGTGCACGTCCGAGTCGCCCCCGTGGACTGCCCGGCCATGGGAACCGAGCAGGTCCCCTGGCTCGTCTGCGTCGCCGAACCCCAATTCATGGGCGGCTGGGAGAAACGCACGTCGTAGCTCGCTGGCTGCCCGGCTCCATCGTCGACCTCGGTGAAAGAGAGCGTCGCCGAGCTGGTGGTCGTGCCGATCACGGCCAGATCGGTCACCGCTCCAGGCACATCTCCGGCATCGGGCCGCGAAGCGCTGGCATCGGGCCGCGGAGCGCTGGCATCGGGCCGCGGAGCGCTGGCATCGGGCCGCGGAGCGCTGGCATCGGGCTGCGGAGCGCCCGCGTCGGGCAGCGAACCATTCCAACCGATGGGGCCGATGAACGGATTGCCGTGCGGGTCCCTGTTCGGTGGAGGGGAGTTGTAGATGACGATGTCATCGTAGTCCACCCAGCCCTCACCGTTGGGGTTGTCGGGCTGGGACTGGTTTTCATCGAAATTGAACCATTTCCATCCCTGCTTTGCTTCTGCGCTTCCGTTCGACCAACCCCCCCCCCCCCCCCCCCCCCCCCCCCCGCCGTCGATCCAAATCCGCCCCACTCCGTTCGCTCCGGCAGTGACGCCTTGTTGTCCATTAGAGTCCATCTTTATTTGGATCTCGAAGCAGTGCCATTGCCCGTCGCTCGTCTCCCCGCCCATGAGGTCTGCCCATGAAAAACTCGAGCACACCTGATAGTAGTCGGGGGCTCCCTGGGCGGTGATGCAATATTTAGATCCAGGGGCAAATTGGGGCAGCGCGGAACTAACCGCCTCTGCTCTGACGTAGAGAGTCTTGTCGTAGTACGGCTCTCCTCCCACCCACCGGAAGCCGGGCATGTATTTCTGGTACCAGCGAATCCAGAGCTCATTCTGTGGGGGGTAGCTGCCGCCGGCCAAGTAGTTCCATGACAGGGTCGCCGAGTTGCGACCACCCGTCTCAAGGTTATTGTTCCAGAACCGGACCCCCTTCCCCGCGCCGGCCGGATTGTTCGAGACGGCGGAGATGGTGGTCTTCTTGCCGTTGACGGTCTGGATGCCACTGGGCCACTCAATCCCTTGGCAGTTGAGCGATGTGCCCTGCACCCAGTCTGGACAGTCGAACGTGGAATCGAGCAAAACCGCGCCTCTCGCCTGGACGGCGATGGCGAGAATGCCGGTGACCACCATTGGAGCGAGGACACTCAAGTGCTTCGTCAAAGACCGGCGCTGCATGGACGCCCCCTTCTGCGAGAATGGCTGAGGATGTTGGTAGAATGGAGCCCATTCCAGCTCTTATGGAGAGCCTCGTAGGAGTGCGGGAACAGCCACCCATTCCTCCAGGCTTTGAGTGACTTTCCCACGCCGCTCGGGCCGCCGCTGCTGACCTCCGCTGCCGAATGAGTTCCCCCACGCCAATGCTCGCCTCATCCTGGGCATTGAGCGTGGGTGTCGGCCGTGCGATCACCGCTTTTGCTCTCGGCGGGAGTGGCCGCCCGGCGTCCGTCCTGGGGAAAGGCAACTACCGTGCCGGCGCTTCATCCTGCTTCGCTGTGACTGGGGAGGGAGAGGATCCAGGGGCTCGTCGGGGCGAATCGGGGGGCGGAATCACCAAGGGGTGGGGACTGCGGTCACCAGCGTCGACTGCGGCGCTGTGCGCCCTTCACCTTCGTCGAGGAGCCCAGACCAATGGCGTCGCCGAGCGCTTCAATTGCACCTCAAGGACCAGGTCCTCGACCGACGCATCTTCGAGGACCTCGACGCGGTCCGGCGAGCGGTCATGGGGAAGAGCTGGCGGCGTCAGCGACGCTGCCCCGTGGGCCTGCGTGCCGCCGCAGCCGGTCGGCTTTCCATTCCTCGAAATCCTCGAGCGGCGAGCCGCGGGTCTGGCTCGGTAGCGGCGAGGCACGACCCTCGAGCGCCCGGACCCAATGGCGGCACGCGTCCTCGGCTTGGCCCAGGTTCTCCAGGCTCAGAGCCAGGTAGAGCTCCGCGGGCCACAAGTCCGGGTCCAGAAACAGAGCGGAGCGCAAGCACGCCGTGGCGTTCTCCGGCTGGCCGGCCAGGTGGAAGCCGATGCCCATGAACAGGTGAGCCTCCAGGCTCAGCGGGTCGGCCTCGCGCGCCCGGGCGTAGGCCTCCAGTGCCTCGCCCAGACGACCAGAGCGCAAGGCAGCATGGCCTGCCGTCACCTCCGCCAGGGTGGAAGCGTGGGAGGCGGCTCGCGGGAAAGAAACCGCAGGCGGCTCGGCCTGCGCCATGGCGGGCGCGCTCGGTGGCGCGAGCGAAGCGGGCAAGCCGGACGGCACGCCCCTCTGGTCTTGAGCCATGCTCACCTGCTCGAGCGTGCGCTCTTTCGCCCAAGGATGAGCCCTCAACGCGGCCCGACGAGGACGAAGGTCGCTCACCGCCCCTTGGACCCCGCCGCGCCCGCGCTTCGTCGAGCTTCTGCGCGCAGCCTCACCTGGCTCTGCGCAGACCGAACCATGTTCAACGCCGTCTGGCTGAATACTGCGCGTCTTCATGGTCCTTCTCCCGTCGCGTCATTGAGGCCGCTTCCCACGTGAGAGGGAGCAGTGCCCGAGCTTCTTGATCGCGCCATGTGGCGGAGTCTAAGCAGCCGGGATGCCAGACCTCCTCAATGCTTCCGACGCTCGGGAGAATGTCGGAAAAGCGTCGAGAATCCGCCGAAGTCGGCAGGGATTCCTGCAGAGCTTGGGTTTCGGCAAGACCTCGAAGGACCGCTCGTGTCCCTGGGGCTGCCCGCCCCATGGGGCATGCGGCCCCGTGGCCGAGGCGCACCGGACCCGAGAGAGGTCCCGCAGCCTCGCCACGCTCGGGTCGGCAAGCCTCCACGCCGAGGTGCGGGCCGGGCCACCTCTGGGGAGTGGATGCCATCCTGAGCATCCGAGGCTGGAATCCGGTCACCCCGAGCGCAGCTCCCGCCGCGCAGCGGTGGGAGCGGAGGAGAGGGGCCCCCTCGACTCCGGGGCTCGCCCTCCTGCACTTGCCGAAGGGTCGCCGCTCCGCTCGGGGCGAACGGAATCTCTCGCGTCATGTTCAGGATGGCATCCACTCCCCACCTCTGGCTCAAGGCATCTCGTGGTTCCTCGGCGGCGCTGCGCGAGAAGCTTCGGGGTGCCTACTCGTTGGCGGCAGACCTTCCTGCGGCCAACCGGGAGTGCGATGCGCCGATGGGCCGCAGGTATCATGGCAAGCCCCCGGACGCTGCTGACGCGAGGGGTCAGCGGTCTGGAGATCGGCAGCGATTCCGCGCGAAGGCTGCACCTCTCCCGCGGTGGCGTTCAACCGGGGGACCGCCGTGCGCGGCGTAGGAGAAGGCCACGTCGCACCCGCCGCGATCGTCGCGGTAGAGGGCTCCCCGGGCATCGGTCGGAGGGCCCTCGCTTGACCGGGCCCCGACGAAGCAGCTATCCCTTGGCTCGCCCATTGTTCCAACAAGCAAGCCAAGCCAGCTACCGGGTTCCAATGAACTACCGACTCGCGATGGCGCGGTGCGTCCGCGCCCTGCCGCCGATGTTCGTTCTGGGCGTTCTCCTCCTCGGATGTCCGGACGAGACGGGTTCGAACCCGGATACGGGTTCGAACCCGGACGCGGCAGTGAACCAGGGCTGCGTGGTCGAGACCGCCCTGCTCGCCGCCGAGGTTCCCTGCTTGGTTGACATCCACTGCCCGTGCGGCAGGCATTGCGAGCTCGGGCTCTGCATCCACGACTGCCTGCCCGGAGGTGACTGCGGGCCGGCCAAGACCTGCGATCGCTTCGGTCGCTGCAGCATTCCCGGTGGCGAATACCAGCTTCCCGAGCGACCCCAGGGCGACACGCTGCGCCTCGCGCCCACCCTGCTGACGCTGCTCACCAAGGAGAGCCGCGGCGTCCTCTCCATCAGCGGCGCAAACAAGGCGCTGGGGCCCATCCGGGTCGCCGCCGACGAGGGCCTGCTGCTCACCTGCAGCCCGGGCGCGCAGGAAAGCCGCGAGTGTCGCTATTCCTCCCTGGCGGTCGGGCACTCGCAGAAGGTGGGAGTCCGGTCGCCGGGATTCGCCGAGGGCCAGCCACGGGTGGTGCGCGTCTGGAGCGGCAGCCACGTCGCCAGCGTCGGCGTCTCCGGCCCGGAGCCGACCCCGCCCACCCCCTACACCCGGGTCTGGGAGATCGAAGGGGTCTATTCCGGCATGGCCGTCCTCGAGGCCGCGGGCTACGCCGAGGACCCCGGCGGACTGGTACCCCTCGATCGGCAGCTGCCGCTGGCCGTGACCGCACAGGTGGGCCTGACCGGGATCGGCCCGGGCCCCACGACCTCCTTCGGGAGGATCGAGCTCGTCGAGCCGCAGCGCATCCTCCACCCGGACGGCAAGTGGGTCGGCTCCCTCATGCTCGACGACGAGGGACCGGGGTTCGCGCGCTTTCCGCGCTACCGGCTCCTCGACGGTTCCTCCCTGAGCGGCCACTCGGGCACGACCGACGTGGAGATCCTCGTCGGCGGCGCGGCGGACGACGTCGTCGCCAGCGCGGCGGCGACGCCCACCCTGAACCTCCATCTCGTCCTCTCGGTCGCGGGCATGGTCCCCGGGACCCGGCACGTGGCGCGCTACCGCCTCTTCTTGCAGCGAGTGGGCCCCCCCGATCCCGCCCGGCCGCTCCCCGAGGTCCCCGCCGACGCCGCGGCGACCCTCGAGGTCGATCGCGGCCTGGCGCTGAGCCCCTGGGAGCAGGCCGCAGATGGCGCGCTCTGGCCCCCGGGCGAGAGCTGCCCGGGCTCACCCCTGCAGTGCGCGCTGCAGGTGCTCTGCGCCGATCCCGGGTCCGCCCCGGCGCCGGCCGTCCTCGCCGACGAGGCCCGGTCCTACTCCGGCGACCTGGTCTGCGACTCGAGCTTCGCCAACCCGAAGCGTTCGATCTCGCTGGCCGCCGACGAGCGCCTAGAGCTGGACACCAACCCCCCGCCGTCGCTGCAGCTGGTCAAGGACTGCGCCCGCGACCTCAAGGTGCTGCGGGAGGGACCGCTGCCGACCACCCTGGGCCAGATACTTCCCGAGCAGCCCTCGTGCCTGGACCCCGCCCGCTGGCTCTACGCGCTGGGCCAGCTGGCCCGATCCGGCGGGCCGCAGACCGAGGAGGCGCGGCGCTCGGCCCTGGCGCACCGGATGCTGCAGCGGACCGTCCAGACCACCTCGTTCCTGGCCAACGAGGCGACGCAGGGCGAGGACTACGCCGACATCCTGGGCGCCGGAGCCTCCGGCGTCGCCGGGACCGGGGTGCGCGACGTCCTGCCCCTGACGCTCTCGGGCCTCAGCCTGCTGTTGCACCCGCGCTTCGCCGGCCTGCTCGACCGCATCCCGGGCGAGGTGCTCGCCGCCCCCGACTACCGCGCGCGCTTCCACGCCGACTTCCTCGATCCCGACGCCGCCTACCACGACCAGACCACGGGGTTCCCGGTCACGCTGATGGAGGCGCTGGTGGCCAACGTCCGGCTCTCGAGCGAGGGCTATCGACGCGCCTGGATGGCCGGTGGAGGCTCGCCTCCGGGGCCAGAGGACCAGGCCCTCTTCGAGCGGATGACGCGTCTCATCCCCGTCCTCTTCCCGGTCGCCCGGGCGCTGGCCCAGCGCGCCGTCCTCGGCGAGCCGACCCAGAGCGTGGTGCCCTGGATGGAGCGGTTCCGCAAGGCCGAGGCGGACTTCCTCGTCGAGCTGGGGGAGCTCGTCACCCGGCGCGCGGCGGTGCTCGAGGGCCGCAACCCATTGGGGATCGACGACTCCGATCTGCCGCTGGCGTGGGACGGAGCCCCGAAGCAGACCGACCACAGCCGCTTCACGGCGGTGACCTCCTACCTGCTCGACCCGGCGACTGGACTGGCCACCAGGGCGGTGGACGACGCCCAGGCGGCGGTGGAGAAGGCGACGGTGGCCTGGCGGGCGCAGCAGGACCGCCAGCTCGCCGCGGCCGCCGCCGACCAGAAGCAGTACGAAGACGAGCAGGAGCTCCGGACCCTGTACGGGTCGCAGATCAAGAGCTTGTGCGGCAACCTTCAGGATGCCGGCGGCAGCCCCGTCGCCGACGCCGACGTCCTCGACCTCACCCAGCTCCCCGAGCCCTGCTACGTCGCCCCGAGCTGCGCCGTTCCCGCTGGCTGGGCCTCGCTCGTCGACGTCACCGACGTCAGCTTCCAGCTGTGCGTGGCCGCCGCGCTCCAGACCTACGACTGCGACGACAAGCCGGGCGGCAAGGACGGCTACGCCCTGGTCGACCCCGAGCTGAACGCCATCGCCGAGGCGCTCCACTGCGAAGAAGGCACCTGCAGCGATCCCTCCCTCGCCGCCTGTCCCGACCTGGCGCCGGACGCCATCTGCTACTCGTGCACCGTCCCGGTGGACGACGAGGACCGGCTGATGAAGGGTCGGGTCACGCCGGACAGCTTCCTCACCGCCTCTCCCCCCGCGGTGCCACGAGCCGACTGGCAGGAGGCGGTCGACGAGTGCCGGCTCCGGGAGGAGTTCGCCCAGGCCCCCGACAACCTGCCTGGCTATGACCAGGCCCCCGACAGCCGGATAGACGCCGCCGCCTGCTACCGCGGCAGCCTGGGGCAGCTGGCCCTTTCCCTCCGGGGGCTCGACCTGGACGTCCAGGCGGCTCGCTCCCAGTTCGACGAGTACCAGGAGGGCTACGACC
>JACRCT010000061.1 GCA_016218885.1 Deltaproteobacteria bacterium
CGGCCTGCTGCTCTATCTCGGGTTGCCTACCAACGGCCCGAGGATCGGCAGCTACGCCAACCCCAAGGTGGCGGTGCTGGTGGTCGACATCCAGGAGGACTACACCGGTCCCAACGCTCGCAGGCCCTATCGCGACGGGACCAAGATCGTGCAGGCGACCAACTCACTCATCGGACAGGCCCAAGAGCACGGGGCGCTGGTCGGGTACGTGGCCAACGTCTTCGAGAACCCGGTGATTCGCCTCGTCACCGGAGGCATCAATGCACCCGGAGCGCCCGGTACCGAGATCGATGCACGGATCACCAGGCTCCCCGGCGCGCCGACCTTCAAGAAGGGACGCGGGGATGCGTTCTCCAACCCTGCGCTCGATGCCTGGCTGCGCCAGAACCAGGTCGATCGACTGGTCATCGTCGGGCTCGATGCCGCCCACTGCGTCAACGCGACCACCCGCGGAGCGCTCAACCGCGGCTACCAGGTCACCCTGGTGACCGACGGCATCGCCACCGAGAGCCGTAGGACCCTCGAGGACCTCGCCCGAGAGTGGCAGGCGGCGGGCGCGGTGGTGAGGTCGTCGATGGAGTGGTGAGCCAAGGCGCATGCCGCGTCTGAGCGCTTCAGGCGCGGAGCCGGCGACCACGGCGCAGGCGAGGCGCAGGACGTCGGCCAGCGGTCGAGGCGGAGCAGCGCAGAGAAGCCCATGGCGCGATCGAGAATTGGTACCGCTGTGGCTTGAATTCCGCGGTGAGCTCCGGCCCGCTGCCGGTGGGTGTCCCTGTCGCCGTGTTTCAGGGCCGGCACGACGCGGCGTCCGAGGAGCCGCCTTCAGCTGCGAGGCCGGCCCTCCCGCCGCCGCTACCACCTCTCGCGCGAGGCGACGGGCTGCTTCAAGCCATGCGCTCGCCGCCTGGTCGGCCACAGCCAAGCTCCGACCACACCGAGGAGGCCGACCGCGCCTCCACTCGACCCGCCCGCGCTGCACCCCTCGGCGTGCAGGCCGTATTCGACGTGGCGGCAGTCGCCGCTGGCGGGATCGCAGAGCTGGCTCGACGGGCCCTCCTCGTTCGTGCAGCGGCATGGAGCGCAGCCGCGCGAGCCCGGGGACGCGGCGAAGGTGCCGTCCTCGCAGGACGCGCACTCGGCGGACGCCTCGGCCGACCAGCTCCCAGCCGCGCAGGCGATGCAGGCTCCCTGCCCCGCAGTCGAAGACGTGCCCGGGGGACAGAGCGAGCACGTGGCGTCACCGGGCCGGGACCATGTGCCGGCCGGGCAGGTCGAGCACGTCGTCGCTCGAGACTCGGGGCTGACGGACCCGCTCGGGCAGGCCGTGCACACGTTCTGCCCTTCCGACGAATGAAAGCCGGGGGCGCAGCTCTCGCAGATCTGTGCACCGTATTCAGGCGAGAAGGTCCCCGCGGCGCACGGGCTGCAGGGTCCGGAGGGGGGCCCGCCGAACGTGCCCGGAGCACACGGCTGGCAGTCTGTGCTCTCGTCGCTTCCCTCTTCGGACCAGGTGCCGGCTTCGCAATCGGCGGTGCACTTGGCAGTCGAGAGGGTCCTGCTCGTCCCGTAGGTTCCCGCGGGGCACGGAGCGGGCTGGGCCGACCCTCTTGGACAGTAATGGCCCTTGCCACAGCTGGCCTGCGTGGAGCTGGTCGAGCCAGTGGGGCAGAAGTAGCCGGCTGTGCAAGGCCCCGCACCCTGTTCGTCGGTCGAGCCCTCGAGGCAGAAGTAGCCGGCTTCGCACAGCCCGCTGCAGGCCGCGGTGCCCAGGCCCGACGTCGCGCCGTAGGTGCCTGCGGGGCAAGGGTTCTCAGTGGCGGAGGTAGACCCCGCCGGGCACCAGTGGCCGACCGCGCAGGCGCCGCTGCAGGCCGCCGTCGAAAGGCCCACCGTCGCGCCGTAGGTGCCTGCGGGGCAGGGGTCCTCAGTGGCGGAGGAAGACCCCGCCGGGCACCAGTGGCCGACCGCGCAAGCGCCGCTGCAGGCCGCTGTCGCAAGGCCCGCCGTCGCGCCGTAGGTGCCTGCGGGGCAGGGGTTCTGAGTGGCGGAGGTGGATCCCGCCGGGCACCAGTGGCCGACTGCGCAGGCGCCGCTGCAGACCGCCGTCACAAGGCCCACCGTCGCGCCGTAGGTGCCTGCGGGGCAGGGGTTCTGAGTGGCGGAGGTGGACCCCACCGGGCACCAGTGGCCGGCTGCGCAGGCGCCGCTGCAGGCCGCGGTACCCAGGCCCGGCGTGGCGCCGTAGGTGCCTGGGGGGCAGGAGTTCTGAGTGGCGGAGGTGGACCCCGCTGGGCACCAGTGGCCGGCCGAGCAGGCGCCGCTGCAGGCCGCGGTGCCTAGGCCGGTCGTCGCGCCGTAGGTGCCCGCGGGGCAGGGGTTTTCTGTGGCGGTGGTAGTGCCCGCCGGGCACCAGTGGCCGGCCGCGCAAGCGCCGCTGCAGGCCGCGGTGTCCAGGCCTGTCGTCGCGCCGTAAGTGCCCGCGGGACAGGCAGTAGGGGCCCCCGAGCCGGCCGGACAATAGGACCCGAAGGGACAAGGGACGGGGTCTCCCGAGCCCGCGGGACAGTAGAAACCTGCGGGGCAGGGGCTAGGAGTCGTCGAACCAGGGGGGCAGAAGCTCCCGGAGGGGCAGAGGATGTCGCAATCGGTTCCCATGTGGCCGGCGTTGCAGACGCAAGTGCTCCCGCTGCACGAGCCGCCGGGAAACCGGCAGCTGGCTCCGCAGACGGCCTCCGCGCGCCCCGGCCCCTGCGTCGCCAGGGCAAGCAGTCCCACCGTCACCATCGAGCCGACCGAGTTCATGGCACTCCCCGTCCGGTCGCGCGGCTCCTTGAACTCCAGGAGAGCGAGCGCCCCAAGGATGCACCATCAGCCTTGCGCTCGCCACGATGGCTTCTTACCGGCCGGCGAGCCGAGCGGGGGCTCAATCCAGACGCGCCACCGAGCCAAGCGGCGGGACGGCCACGCTCGCCGCATCTCCCCTTATCCGAGGGAGCATCAGGGTCGTGCGGTGGGCAGGTGAGTTGGAAATCGACTGAACCGCGCCAACGATATTGCCTGCGCATGGATACCGCGGCAGGAGAGCTTCGACTCACCGTAGTCAATGGTCACAACACCGACGTCGAGCACCACTTGTGCCAGCGATCGGGACGTGTGTAGCGTTCGCGCCATCCCAAGCCTCGGCAACCCGCCAGACGAGGCTTCCGGACTCGGCGATCGGCGCGGAGCGGCGCGGGCGGGACCTCTGGCGCAGAAGGCTGCTTGCTTTTCCTTTGGTGAAGGTACGCTCGCGATGGACCAAACAACAATGGAAGGCTCGTTTCGGTTACGGCTGGTCGGTGCTCCGGCTCCGATTGCGGCGGGTGAGCTGGACGAGGCCGAACGAGCAGTGGGCATGCCGATGCCCACGTGGTTGCGGCAGGTCGCAAGCATCTGGGGATGGGGCAAGCTGGCCGACGTGTTCTTCCT
Source organism: Deltaproteobacteria bacterium (assembly GCA_016218885.1). Taxonomy (GTDB): domain Bacteria; phylum Myxococcota; class Myxococcia; order Myxococcales; family UBA5297; genus JACRCT01. The sequence goes on from JACRCT010000061.1 coordinate 3,469, forward strand.
CTCCTTCTACGCAGAGGAGCCAGCCCGAGAAGAAATCTTGCAGCTCGCCGCGCAGTCCCCGGTCGCTCAAGCTGCTCGGTGGGCGCTGATGGGGGGCGATGAATCCCGCGAGTTCAAGCTCTTCTACGGCCGATCGAACGACGACCGTGAGCTCTATGTGCTTCGTCCCGCCGCCGGACCGCTTCGCCTCGTCGGAGAGGATGAAGCATCCTTCCGTGCGTGGCTCACCGGGCCGGGGCTGGATGGACTCTACGAGGATCCGCTCGGCGCACCTTCGCCGCCCAGCTATGCCGTCCAAGTGCCGTCCCTCCAGCGCCTCAAGGATTCGTTCGAAGATCCCGCTCCCCAGAGGGCGGAGCGCGCGCTCGATGAGGCCCTGACAGCAGCGTCCCGTCGTCGCCTGGGTTTGGAGGCGGTCAACCTGCTCGCCGATCCCAACCTCAAGGTGACCGACTCCCGGCGCAAGGAGCTGTTGAACTACCTTCTCAAACGCACCCGGAAGAACATCGCCCACGGCATCAGGGGGTCGCTGAAGAAGACGATCGAGTCCATCAAGAAGACTGGACGCCTGCCCAGCTCCCCGCCCACCACGATTCATGTTGAGGGTAGAGCGAATGTCGAGGTGATTTGGGATTCGCCGCCCACCTACCTGAGAGTCGAGGCGACCGCTGCGCCCCTCTCGCGCTGGATCTTGCGGGTTGACGTCGTGCAATCAGACGGCATCGAGCGCGTGAATACGCTCGAGGCCGTCGACGCCGACTCCGAGGGGAGGCTGACCGCGTCAAGCTCCCATCTACTGCTTGCTCCTCGAAGTGCTCGCGTCTCGCTGGTTCCTCTATCGACGGAAAACGAATACATCGCGCGGGGCGTGAACCTCTTCTTTCACGAGGATGGCAGCGTGAGCGAGGACGCGACCGATGGAAATCCAGAGAACCTCGTCAACCGGTCGCCCCTGCACCGCGAGGACGGCCCCGCCGAGCTGCACGGGGCGCCCTACCGCTGGCCCGGTCGCATGGGGTGGTGGCGCCACGGCAAGCGCCATCGCGACGGTGGTCCCGCTCTCATCGTACCGGTGTGGGGATATACGTCGAAGGACGAAGGCCATCGCGGCTACGTCGCATACTACGTCCACGGAGTGCTGCATCGCGAGGACGGCCCCGCTGTCATCTATGCCAATGGCGACGAAGAGTGGTGGCGCCAGGGCGAGCGTATCGAGGCCCCGAAGTGATCTGAGCCTCAAGGAGGTTCGCCGGAGAAAGCGCGACGCGCAAGACCAGGCGAGCCGGTGCACGGGTCTGGCGCCGAGCTCCTGATCCAGCGCCCCGGAGCAGGTGCCGGCGGAACCGATGTCGAGGCTGACTCCGCGAAGGCATTGGTCGGCTTGACCTTCCCAGGCCCAAGGATCGTGTTCGCGATCTCGCTGATGGGGCGCGCTGCCTCGAGCTGGGCGCCGAGTCGCTCCTGCCAGCCGCGGAGGATCCCGTGGACGTCCATCATGGCGAGCGCGAGCTGGGCGGTGTCGTCGGCGGGGATGCCTGCGGGAATTCGGTCTTGTATAGAGGCGGGACGCGTACGGCAAGTCACGTCTATGGCACCCACAGGCCGAGCAGTTGGAAAAAGTTTTCCAACTGCTGCTGGCCGGCGAGTCCAGGCTTCAAGGTCGGGCGCGCCTCTACCTGTGCCGGCAGCGTCCAGCGATGCAAGCCATGGGGACCTCTTCGGTCGCGCAGCACTCCTGCCCCGAGCCTTGCGAGCCGCACGCGAAGCCCGGTTGTACGCACGTCGGGTAGTCGCCCCTGGAGAAGGTGAAGAAGCCGGCGAGCACCCAGGGCTCCCGTCCTCCGTACTGGGAGACCCATACCGGGACCATGCCGACGTCCTGCCCCGGAACCGTGACGCTGAAGGAGCAGGTGGTCCCGTCGACCTGGTGGAGATCGCCCGAGTCGCCGACGCGCGCCAGGTAGTACAGGGCGCCGACGTAGAACGGAAAGCCCTCGACGGTGAGCTTCTGCTCGACACCCGCGGCCCCGAAGGTGGGGCGGAGCTTGAGGTACTCGGGGAGGGGCCCCTGCTCCGGTCCGGTGAATACGCACGCGGGTCGGCACGCGGCGCAGAAGCAGCACGCGGCCGCCCCGCACTCCTGGCACGTATACCCCTCGCCGCAGTCGGAAGCGCCCGGGACGCACTCGTCGGCCGGGCAGCCGATCTTGAGCGGTGGGATGCACTCGCCGAATTGGTAGGCGGGTCGGTCTTCGGGGCATCCGCAGGTGTCGAACCCGGCGTCGGCAGGCACCTGGGCATCGGCAGCCTGCGCGTCGCCAAGGTCGGTTCCCGCGTCGGGCGCCATGCCGCCATCGGACGCAGACCC
>JACRCT010000709.1 GCA_016218885.1 Deltaproteobacteria bacterium
CGAGCCCGACGTGCAGCAGAAGGACGCGGCCCAGCAGTCCCCGCGCGTGGCCTTCCCGCGCGAGACGCCTTCCAACGAGAGCCCATCGCATGCCTTCCGCGCGACGCTGCGCGAGCTGCGCCGGTTGATGCTGGGCTTCGACATCACCGAGGAGCGCGTGGGCGCGCTGCTCAAGCGCTGGAGCACCGCCTTCCCGGACGATCCGGCACGCACCAACGGCGACCCGGACTCGGTGCACGCGCTGCCGCCCGACTACGACGCGGTGCGCTCGCTGCTGGCGCTCTACCTGGACATCGGGGCCGTCTTCTCCAAGCAGTACTCCGAGGTCTCCTCGACGATGCCTCGGCTGTCGAGCGAGCAGTACCTGCACATCTATCTGCGTGAGCACCGCTCAGAGGGCCGCGGTCTGCCCGAGGAGTTTTTGGCGGCGCTCAAGGCCGCGCTGGCGCACTACAAGGTGACCTCGCTGGCCGAATCGCCGCGGCTGCGCGACGCGCTGGTGTGGTTGCACCACTCGCACCAGAACGTGGCGCTCAAGAACCGCGTGGTGGTGGCCGTGCTGCAGCGTTGCCTCGACCGGCCCGCGTGGCGCAGCGCGGTGCGCGAGCCCTCGTTCCGCGAGCTGCTCGACCGGCTGGTCGGCCTGACCCAGGAGGCGCACCCCGGCGTCAGCGAAGCCGCCCAGCAGGTGCGCTACGCCCTCTTCGAGGGTCGTGCCCTGGAGGAGCGACGGCGCGAGGGCCTGTGGCGGGTGGACGTATCTCTGGAGACCCTGCATGCCGACGCACAGGCGGCCGACCGCGCGGCACGCATGGCGGAGCTCGTCTCCACCCCGTTCTCGCTGATGGGGCACCTGTCCCAGTACCTGGAGACCGGCGACACGGCGATGAAGGCTCTGGTGCTGGAGGTGATGGCGCGGCGCTTCTACCGGGCGCAGGCCATCGCCGAGCCCTGCGTGCTCCAGGTCGACGGCCGGGTCCACCTGCTGGTCCGCTGCCAGAGCCAGGGGGGGCAGCCCACCGACGCGGTGGCGACCCACCTGACCGTCTCCGAGCTCGACTCCGCGGTCGCCGGGGTCTCGCGCATCGCCAGCCAGCTCCCGGGCGACGCGCGGATGGTGGTCGACCTGTACGTGAGCATGCCCAACGGGGCCGATGAGCAGGCCTCCGCCACCTTCCTCGCCCAGCGGCTGGCGCCGCTCGGCGCCGACCCGCGGGTCGAGCGCGTATGCGCGATGCTCATCCACGCCGGCCCGACAGTGCACTACTTCACCTTCTGGGCCCGCGACGGAAAGCTCGTCGAGGACGAGATGGTGCGGGGCTTCCACCCCACCACCGGCGAGCGGCTGGAGCTGTGGCGGCTCAAGAACTTCAAGGTCAAGCGCGTCGCCAGCTGCCAGGACCAGTACCTGTTCCACCTCAAGGCGCGTGAGAACGAGAGAGACGAGCGCTTCATCGCCGTGGCCGAGGTGCGCCAGCTCCACCCGGTGCGCGCGGCCACCGGCCACCTGGTGGCGCTCCCCGAGCTGGAGCACACCCTGCTCGAGGCCTTCCACTCCATCCGCGAGCAGCAGGCGCGCCGCGACGCACGCCGCCGGCTGCATTGGAACCGGGTCAACGTGGTCATTCGCCCCCCGCTGCTGGCCAAGCGCGAGGAGATCTACGAGATCGCCCGGCGGCTGCACCCCTCGGGGCACGGGCTGGGCCTGGAGAAGATCACCCTGCGCCTGCACCTGCACGAGGATGCGGCGCAGGTGCCGCGGGACACCGTCCTGTCGCTCTCCGACCGCACCGGGCACCGCCTGGAGATGACGCTGGGCGACCCGCACAGCGAGCCGCTGCGCGTCCTCGACGACTACGCGCTCAAGCTCATCCGGGCACGGCAGCGGCGCATCACCTACGTCTACGAGATCGTCAAGATGCTCGCCCCCTCCGAGCCCAGCCGCGACTTCCCGCGCGGGGAGTTCGAGGAGTACGACCTGGGCAGCAACGGCGACGCGCACAAGCTCCATTCGGTGAAGGGCCGCCCCTACGGCGAGAACAAGGCCAACGTGGTGGTGGGGGTGATCAAGAACTTCACCGCCAAGCACCCCGAGGGCGTCACCCGCGTGGTCGTGCTGGGCGACGGCACCCGGGAGATGGGCGCCCTGGCCGAGCCCGAGTGTCGGCGCATCATCGCCGCCATCGATCTCGCCGAGCAGCTCGGGGTGCCGATGGAGTGGTTCCCCGTCTCCTCGGGAGCCAAGATCGCCATGGACAGCGGCACCGAGAACCTCGACTGGACCGCCGCGGTCCTGCGGCGGATCATCGAGTTCACCCAGCGCAGCGGAGAGATCAACGTCGTCGTCGACGGCATCAACGTCGGGGCCCAGTCGTACTGGAACTCCGAGGCGACGATGCTCATGCACTGCCGCGGGTGCCTGATCATGACCCCCCGCGGCACCATGCTGCTCACCGGCAAGCGCGCGCTGGACTACTCGGGGGGCATCAGCGCCGAGGACAACCTGGGCATCGGCGGCTTCGAGCGCATCATGGGGCCCAACGGCGAGGCGCAGTACCACGCCCACGACCTCGACGAGGCCTGCCGCATCCTCCTGCGCTACTACGAGCACACCTATGTGGCTCCGGGCGAGCGCCACCCACGGCGGCGCCCCTGCGCCGACCCTCGCGAGCGCAACGTCTGCCTCACGCCCTACCCTTCGGGCGAGGGCTTCGACCTGGTCGGCGACCTCTGGGATGACGCCAAGAACCCGGGGCGCAAGAAGCCCTTCGACGTGCGAGCCCTGCTGGCCTCGGTGGCCGACGTCGACGCGAGCCCGCTCGAGCGGTGGCCCTCGCAGCAGGACGCCGAGGTGGCCGTCATCTGGGACACTCACCTGGGCGGCTGGCCGGTGTGCATGGTGGGCATCGAGAGCAAACCCTTGCCGCGCATCGGCTACGTGCCCTCCGACGGACCGGATTCCTGGTCGGGCGGGACGCTCTTCCCGGTGGCCTCCAAGAAGGTGGCGCGGGCCATCAACGCCGCTTCGGGCAACCGCCCGGCGGTGGTCATCGCCAACCTCTCGGGTTTCGACGGCTCCCCCGAGTCGCTGCGGCGCCTGCAGCTGGAATACGGCGCGGAGATCGGCCGGGCGGTGGTCAACTTCAGGGGTCCGCTCGTCTTCTGCGTAGTCGCCCGCTACCACGGCGGGGCCTACGTGGTGTTCTCCAAGACCCTCAACCCGTCCATGAAGGTGCTGGCGCTCACCGGGAGCTACGCCTCGGTCATCGGCGGCGCCCCGGCGGCGGCGGTGGTCTTCCCCGAGGAGGCGCGGGCCGCCGCGCTCAAGGACCCCCGGGTCCAGGACATGGAGAAGCGACTCAAGGGCGGCTCCTCGCCGCGGCCGCAGCTGCACCAGGAATACGACGACCTGTTCCAGCGCGTCCTCATCGAGAAGCAGCGCGACATCGCCGAGAAGTTCGACGCCATCCACTCGGTGCAGAGGGCCCAGAAGGTGGGCTCCCTCGACGCCATCGTGGAGCCCGCGGGGATGCGCCAGGCCCTGATCGAGGCCATCGAGGCCGGCCTGGCGCGTGAGGATGTGCGGCAGCCAGAAAGCGGCTCGGAGCAGATCGTCGCCCGCGCCTGAGGACCCGGACCGACCCCCAGCTGCTCTGCCGCACTCGGCACTGACCTTTTACGAGACGAAAGAAGACGCAGGACGAGAAACCAGCAGCCTTCTTCAACCCCCAGGGGACACACCATGACACTCGCCAAGAAGCTCGCCGAATTCTCCCAGAAGAAGGAACGCGCCATGGGCGGAGGAGGGCCCAAGGCCATCGAGAAGCAGCTGGCCATGGGCAAGATGCCCGCCCGCCAGCGCATCGAGGCCATCCTCGACGCC
>JACRCT010000710.1 GCA_016218885.1 Deltaproteobacteria bacterium
AAGGAGCAGGGCCACAAGCCGGTGGTCCTCGACACCCTCAAGTGCAACATCGTGCTCGAGAAGGGGCGGCCCCAGGTCTTCTACGGCAAGCATGAGGTGCCGCCCCCCGACGTCGTCATCCCCCGCATCGGCGCGTCCATCACCGCGTACGGGCTGGCCGTGGTCAACCAGTTCGACATGATGGGCGTCCCGCTGCTGAACAACTCGGTGCCCATCGCGCGCAGCCGGGACAAGCTGCGCTGCCTGCAACTGCTGGCGCGGTTCGGCCTGACCATCCCCAAGACGATCATGGCCCACCACCGGATGGACGTGCCGACGCTGGTGGAGCAGGTCGGCGGCCTGCCGGTCATCGTGAAGCTGCTGCAGGGCACGCAGGGCATCGGCGTGATGATCGCCACCACCCTCGACGAGGTGGAGACGCTGCTGAACACGTTCTGGGACCTGGGCCACGACATCCTGCTGCAGCAGTTCATCGAGGAGTCGCAGGGGCGGGACGTGCGGGCGCTGGTGGTGGGGGACCAGGTGGTGGCGGCGATGCGGCGGCAGGCCAAGGCCGGGGAGTTCCGCTCCAACATCCACCGCGGCGGCGAGGGGACGCCCATCGAGCTGCCGGCGGACTACGCCGACGCGGCGGTGAAGGCGGCGCAGATCGTGGGGCTCGAGGTCGCGGGCGTGGACATGCTCGAGTCCAAGCGCGGGCCAATGCTCATGGAGGTCAACTCCAGCCCCGGGTTCGAGGGGATCGAGGGAGCGACCCGGCTGGACGTCGCGGGCACCATCGTCCGGCACGCCGTGAAGTTCGCCGAGGCGCAGCAGGCAGGGTTCAGCAAGCGAAGGGTGATCTGACCCGGGCCAACGGGACAGCGGGACGGGGCAGCCCGCGGCAGCTTCCGCACCCTGAGCGCGACACGAGGTGCGGCGTGGGTCTGCGGGTCTGCGGTCGTGCGGGTGAACACGGCTCGGGGCGGCTGTTATAGTTCCGCGCTCGCGGACACCCCATGGCGCCCTTCGACAACCAGGACGAGATCCTCACCAACCCCGGCGACCTCGGCGAGCCGCCGGCGGCCGAGCTGACGTCCCCTCGGACCCTCATCGTCCAGACCCGGACCACCCTCAAGGTCCGCAAGTGCCGGCTCACCATCACCGCCGGGCCCGGCGCCGGCCGCGAGCTCGCCTCCGAGAAGGAGCGCCTGCGCATCGGCACGCACGCCTCCAACGACCTGGTCCTCGACGACCGCACCGTGTCCCGCCACCACTTCGAGATCGTCTACACCGACAAAGGCTACCTGGTGGTGGACCTGAACTCCACCAACGGGACCTGGCTCGACTCCCGGCGCGTCGAGCGGGCCTACCTGCAGGCGGGCTCGGTCGTCCGCTCGGGGGGCACCACCTTCAGCTTCCACCCGCTCGACGAGGAGATCAGCGTCGAGCCCGAGGCCGAAGGCTCGATGGGCGGGATGATCGGCCACTCGGTGCAGATGCGGCAGATCTTCGGCCTGCTCAAGAAGATCGCCCCGATGGACGTCTCGGTGATCATCCAGGGCGAGACCGGCACAGGGAAGGAGCTCGCGGCGCGCGCCATGCACGACGGCTCCCCGCGCCGCAAGGGCCCGTTCCTCGTCCTGGACTGCGGGGCCATCCCGCCCAACCTCATCGAGTCGGAGTTCTTCGGCCACGAGAAGGGCGCCTTCACCGGAGCCCACACCAGCCGCCCGGGCGCCTTCGAGCGCGCCAGCGGGGGCACCATCTTCCTCGACGAGATCGGCGAGCTGCGGCTCGACCTGCAGCCCAAGCTGCTGCGCGTGCTCGAGAGCCGCGAGGTCCGCCGCGTGGGCAGCAACGAGATCGTCGAGGTGGACGTGCGGGTCATCGCCGCCACCAACCGCGACCTCGCCAAGGAGGTCCAGCTCGGGAACTTCCGCGAGGACCTCTTCTTCCGGCTCTCGGTCATCAACATCCAGCTGCCGCGGCTGACCGAGCGGCGCGACGACATCCCCTTCCTGGTGCGCGCGCTGCTCGCCGACCCGGAGGTCGTGGCCAAGCACGGGCGCAAGCGCTTCACCCCCGCGGCGATGAACGTGCTGCTGGGCTACGAGTGGCCGGGCAACATCCGCGAGCTGACCAACGTGGTCTCGCACGTGCTCACCTTCTGCGAGTCCGACGAGATCGCCGTGGAGCACCTGCCGCCCCGCCTGCAGGGCAAGGAGCGCAAGGCGCCGCGGCCCTTCAACGAGCACCTCTCGTTCCAGGAAGCCAAGAAGCAGCTCCTCGAGTCCTTCGAGCGCGAGTACATCGGCTCGGTGCTCAGGCGCTGCAACGGCAACATCAGCCGGGCGGGCCGGGAGTCGGGCCTGCACCGCAAGTCCATCGAGCGGCGGGTGAGGACGTACGCGCTCGACGCCACGTCCATGAAGGACCACGACGGCTCGTGAGCCGCCGTCCGGAGACGCCCATGTCCGACGCCGCCGCGCTGGCCCGCGCCCTCAAGAGCCTGGAGGGGCTGTCCCTCGGGGACGCCTTCGGGCAGCGCTTCTTCGATCCCGCTCGCGCCGCCTCGGTCCTGGGGCGGCAGCTGCCCCCGGCGATG
>JACRCT010000694.1 GCA_016218885.1 Deltaproteobacteria bacterium
TCGAAGCGTCCCTGGTCGAGAAAGACGTTGCCGAGGTTGGTATAGGCCTCGGAGAACTTGGGGTTGAGCTCCAGGGCGCGGCGGTAGTGCTCGACGGCCTTGTCTCGCTCGCCGTAGGAGACGTGGTAGAGCAGCCCCAGCGCGTTGTGGGCCAGGTCGAGGTCGGGGTCGAGCTCGACCGCCTTCTGCTGCTCGATCAGGGCGGTTCGTGCATCGTTGTTCTGCAGAGCCTGTACCCCCATGTCGTAGTGAAGGACGGCCTGGTCCTTCTTCTTGTCATCGGGCCTGGGCGCGCAGGTCGCTCCGGTGAGCAACGGGAGGGCGAGCATCGCGGCGGCGATCAGGCCGCGGCGGGAGTCGACAAAGGGGCGGTTCAGGGCAGTCATCCTCGTCCTAGAAAGCAGCCAGGAAGCGGGCCAGCCGCACCTGCGGCAGGTCCGTCTTCTCGACGGCGCGGGAGTCGCCACCCGGCGCAGCGCTTGGGGGCTCGGGTTGGAAGCAAGGCAGGCTCTTGACGAGCTCCTCCTGCTGCGCGGGTGAGAGGGAGCGGTAGTTCAGGTTCTCGAGAATGAACCCCATGCTCTCGACGAAGGCCACTGCGTCGGACTCGGCTTCGGGGTAGGCGGCCGGAGCCACCCGAAGCCGCTCGGGGTCGATGTAGACCACTGGCTCGCGAGTCTCGGAGAGCCAGAGGTAGACGAAGGCGGTGAGCGTGCCGGCGCTGTTCCCGACGCCCAGGATGTAGCCCTGGACCTCCTGCGCCGCCTTGCCCGGAACGGCGATGTGGGGCTTGTTGAGCGAGGCGAGGATCGACACCACCTGCTCGCGGGCGGCGGGGATGAAGCGAATGCGGGGCTCGGAGGCGAACATGGTGGTGAGAGCCTAGCGCGCCGTCAGCGCGAACTCCTTGGTGGCGTCACCGGTGTCGGCGGCGGTCTTCTGGAAGGTGACCAGCGCCTCATCGATCATGACTCTGTCGCCGCCGGCCGCACCTTCCCCGATGATCACCCGGAAGAAGTGCTCGGGCGAGAAGCTCTTGCGCTCCTTGCCCTGGCGCTTCTTGGCCACGAAGGTCACCACGTTGTTGCCGGGCTGGAGGTGCCGGGTCACCTCGGTGACGATCTGCTCCTCCTCGTTGCGCAGGCGGCGCACGAACTTCGAGTTGATGAACAGGTCGAAGTCGTAGTCGGAGACTCCGACCTGCCCGTGCTCGGTGACCAGGAAGTAGTGCTTGCTGATCTCCGAAGGCACCGCGGCGTCGTCCTTGGGCTTCTCGACGGCGCCACCCTCCACCTTGACCGAGTAGCCCGGGCAGCTGAGCAGCACGTTGCCCTTGGCGTCGAACTCCGCCGAGCACTTGTCCATCTTGGCGCCGGTCAGCCCATCTACCTTGGTGCCGTTGAGGTAGACCGACACGGCCAAGGCCTGGGTGGGCACCAGCAACACCATCAGGGACATGGCCCGGTGCAGCACGCTCATGAAAACCTCCGTGACGTCCGCCACTTGGTCGGCCCCTGATCAATGGCTGTGCGTATACCGGAGACTTGCTTCAAGTCAAGCAGGCCACCGGTGCTCGCAGCCATCAGACGCCGCGCGCATCCGGAGACCAGACGTATTTGTGGAGCTGGAGGTTCAAACGCGCGTTGAGCCCCGACTGCAGCAGCCAGGCGACCAGCTCCCAAGGAGCGACCTGACCGAAGACAGGCGAGAGCAGGATGGGCACCTTGCCCTCCAGGCGAAAGCGGCGGGAGACCTCGACTGCCCAGCGGAAGTCGGCTTCGCTGGTCAAGACGAACTTGACCTCATCACCCGCCCTCAGGCTCTCCAGGTTGAGGAATTGCCGGTCCTCTGCTCCAGAACCCGGGGTCTTGACGTCGACGATTCGCCGCACGCCCGTTGGGAGGCCCTCGAGGGGCGCTTGGCCATGCGTCTCGACCGCCACCTCCCAGCCGGCAGCGAGGAGACACCGACAGAGCGCGGGGGTCTCGACGTGGAGCATCGGCTCGCCGCCGGTGACCGTCACGAAACGAGCGCCCAGGCCCTCGACTGCGGACAGAATCTGCTCGACCGAGCGCTCCTCGCCTCCCGACCAGGCAAAGGCACTGTCGCAGTAGCTGCAGCGCCGATCGCAGCCGGCCAAGCGAACGAAGACGCAGGGCCGTCCGGCGTGCGTGGTCTCGCCTTGGATGCTCAGGAAGATCTCGGTGACACGCATGGCCCGGGAAGACTAACCGCGCCGACCGACGAAACCAATACGGGTCAGGGCATGCGGACGACGTCGGTGCCGTCGAACAGCTTGGGCCGCTCGATCCGGGCCAGCGAGCTGGGAGACAGACGCAGGCGGTAGCGCGACTGGTTCATGCGTACGGTCCTCACGTAATTGCCGAACCAGTTCTCCGCTTCCCCCTCCTCGAGAGCCTGCCGCAGACGCTCGGGGCCGCCGTTGTAGGCCATGAGGCCGAGGTCGAGGCTGCGGAAGCGCTTCTCCAGGCGACTCAGATAGCGCACCGCGAGCCGAACTTGCATGGCCGGGTCTCGGTAGATCTCCTCCGAGGTCAAGCGGACTCCCTCGAGTTGGGCGACGTAGTCGAGGGTGACGGGCATGAGCTGCATCAGGCCGCGCGCCCCGGCGATGGAGACGGCGTCCCCGACGAAGGCCGATTCGGTCTCGATGAGCCCGAGCACCAACATCGGGTCGAAGCGAGCCTTCCTGGACTCGTCGACGATGGCCTCGGCGACGCGGCGCCTCAGGTCCAGTCCGAGCTCCGGGGCGCGGTGGGCGAGGACCTGGTCGATCTGGATGAGGTCCGGGCCGACCAGACCGATCTCGACGGCAGGTTCGACGCCCTGGCTTGCTCGAGTGGCCAGATGGCCGACCACCCCCGCCGCAAGAGCCACGGAGGGAAGGGCCATGCACAGCCAGAGGGAAGCGCGGGCAAGGGCTCGCACCATTCGGGACGCTCCGTTCGCCATGGGGGCTTATGACTTCCGTCTCGCCTCGAGCGCCTCGATGCGCTCGGTGATCCGGCCCACCCTCTTTCCCAAGGCGTCGATCTCTTCGCGCTTGGGAATCTTCACCCGTACGACCGCCCGGGCGATGCCCTCATCGAGCGTGCGCTCGAACTCCTTTCTCTGCGCGGCCAGCCGCTCTCCGAATTCCTGGGCCTGCCTGCGCACTTCCTCCGGTTTCCACCCCGCCACCTCGCCTACCCTGTGCAGAACCCTGCTGGCCTCCTCTTCTGCTGCGCTCACGGCTACCAGGGCCTGGGACCACGCCTCACGAAACCAATCCGCAACCCGATGCTCCTTGGGCGGCACTGTGGCTGGCGTCTCGTCGACCATGTCGCTCCCCTGTGGTCGGCCCAAAGGTCAGGCAAGATAACCAAAGGTCCTACATTGCGCCAGCCCCCATGCTTCGCCCCCAAAGAAATATCCTTAACTTCAAATACTTACGACCAACTACGAAGACACGGACGCCAAGGCAGCCGGTCTTCCGGGGCTGCCCTGGCGTTCAGGTAAGACGGCTTCTCGCTCGCACCGCTACTTGTGGGCCGAATTCTTCTTCGCGCCCAAGATGCGGTCGATCTTGCGGGAGAGCTTGTCGAGGTCCCTGGCGAGATCGTCGACCTGGTCGCGACTAGCGACGCCGGCATATGCGATGGCGCGGGAGCGCAGGTCCTCGAAGCGATGCGCGAGGTCGGCGCTGACGTGCCTGGCCTTGCCCTGCCATTCCTTCACGGTCTCCCTGTCGAGGAACTCGCCGGAGTTGAGCTTGGAGATCAGGTTGGCCATCTCCTTGCGCGAGGCCTTGGAGCGCTCGAGCATCTCCTGGACCACCTTCTGCGCCTCCTCTTCCAGGTTGGTCAACCGGGCCTGTGCCTGCTCGAGGCTGTCGCGAAAACGTTCAGCAAACTTGTTCTGTTGATTGGCAGGCATTTCGTCGACTCCTCTTCGCTTGTTCACCCCTCGTCGAGGGGCCGTGGATGCCCTTCTTGAGGGCAGATGGGGGGATGCTATCCAATAACGCAGCGCGACAAAGCCGGCTGCATCGCCTTGCTTTTTGATTGGTTATCCACACAACACAGGAGGTGGCCGGGCCGGCGAGTCGGCAGGTGGGCTCAATTCCCGGGCAATCCGGGCCGCAGTGAAGAGGCAGTCGGTGCGGACCGCGGAAGCCCCAGCCAGCAGGAACTCGCGAGCATCTTCGGAAGACTCGATGCCGCCCGCCCCCACCACGGGAACGCGCACCGACCGCACCACCGAGAGGACCCGGCGCAGGGCCAGGGGCCTGATGGCAGGTCCAGACAGAGCTCCGATCACCGTCCCTAGAGCCGGGCGACGCGCCGCGGTGTCGAAAGCGACGCCAGCGAAGGGTCCGACGGCCACCAATGCGTCCGCGCCCTCCTCCTCAGCTGCGCGGGCCACGGCTGAGACATCGCCATCGGGAGGCAACTCGACGAGGAGCGGCCTTCGGGTCGCGCGCCGCGCCGCGGCGACCATCCGCGCAGCCAGGAGCGGATTGATGCCCGGCTGCGCTCCGTCTGGGCTGCCGAGCTCGATCTCGAGACCGTCGACGCGCTCCCATCTCTCCAGACCAGAGATGAGCGCTCTCAGCTCTTCTGGGCAGGTGGCGAATACCCGGGCGACGACCGCGCACGGCGCGCGCTGGAGGGAGACCAACACTGCTTCGATGAACTGCTCGAGCCCGACGTCCACCGCGCCACAGCTCGCCAGCGTCCCCGAGGGAGTGACGACAGGCCCCGTCGCAGACCCTCTGGAGCGCGGGCGAAGGGAAACCGGGCCCACGCACACAGCGCCCACGGACGCCAGATCCGCCGGATCAGGACTCTCCTGCCCGACTCCGGCCAGCACCAAGATACCCAATGGCCGCGGATTGATGCGTACACCCCCGAAGAGCATGCCCCGGGATACGGCCTGCCGTCCGGGCGGTCAATCGGCACGCCGGGCTTCCTTGGCGAAGCGACCAGAACTAGACTTCGCGGCACGCAATCGCCTCCCTCGACGCCCGTATCCCGCTGTGAGCCCCGGAGGCGCCGATGGAGTGTCAGCCAGCCCTCTTCACCCGACCCCTGAGCCTGTTGGCTACGCTCCTGCCCGACCCTGCCGTCCCCGAGGAGCTCGCGTTGGCGCGGGCGGCACGGGGAGGCAACCGGGCGGCGTTCGCCGAGCTGGTGCGCCGCGCGCAAGGCTCGGTCTTCGGCCTGTGCTACCGCCTGCTGGGTGAGCGCGAGGCCGCCACCGATGCCGCCCAGGAGGCGTTCGTGCGCGCCTTCTCTGCCCTGGACTCGTTCGACCCGACTCTGCGGTTCGACACCTGGGTCCTGCGCATCGCGCGCAATCATTGCTACGACTTGCTGCGGCGGCGCCCCCAGCTGGCCTCGGAGGAGGAGGCCGCACAGATGCCCGACGCCGCCCCCACCGCGCTCGACCGGCTCGAGTCGGCGGAGATCACCCGCAACCTCGAGAGCGCCCTGGAAACGCTGCCCGCGCAAGATCGAGAGGTTCTCGCCCTCTACTATGTGCAGCGGCGCAAGACCCGGGAGATCGCGGCGATGCTCGGAGTGGCTCCGGGGACCATCATGGCGCGGCTGTTCCGCGCGCGAGAGAAGCTGCGCACCAGGTTGGTGGAGGTGAGCGCATGAGCTGCCCCGACCGTCTGGCCCTGTTTCTCGGGCTCGAGGAGAGCGACCCGGCCGTCGAGGCCCACCTCGAGTGCTGTGAAGCCTGTCGCGCCCTCGCCGCTCAGGAGGAGCAGCTGTACGACGCGCTCTCCCGCCTGCGCGACCCGGCGCCACCCGCTGAGCTGCTTGCCGGGGTCATGCAGCAGGTCGACGAAGCCGCGAGCCTCGCCCGCCAGGGCCGCCGCCAAGTCGCCGTCATCCTCACGTTCCTCGCGCTGGGACTGTCCGGTGCGCTGGCCCTCGTCGGGCCCGCCGAGCTCGTCAGCGCCGCGCTCGACGCTGCGGGAACGGTCTCCTCCGTCTCTGCCACCCTCTCCGCCCTCGCCCGCTCGCTCGGGCCGCGCCTCTCGTCTCTCGCGCTTCCCTTGATCGCCACCGAAGCGCTGGCCCTTCTTGCCGCCTCCCTGTTGCTCAACCGCCTCGTCGCCGCCCGCGTGAGGTCCTGATCATGTCCGCCGTCGCACTCGCAGCCGCCCTGCTCTGCCTCGCCGCCGCGCCCCCACCGCCGGAGGCTCCCACTCCGCCAGTGCCGCCACCCGCCGTAGCCGCTCCCGTTCCCGTTCCGGCGCAGCCGTCGACGCCCCCGGCCGAAGCCATGCCTGGCAGCAACCCGGCTCAGGCCTCATCGGTGCTTCGCGGCGACTGGCCTGCCGACGCCCCGCGGATCAAGGTCGATTTCAACGATGTCCGCACCCGCGCGGCCATCGGCCAGATTGCCGAAGCCGCACACTGGAGCATCTCCTTCAAAGGCAAGCCCTCCGGCCGCGTCGACGCGACCTTCAACGACGTGCCCGCCGACGAGGCGCTCGCCGCCATCCTGCGCGACCACGGCCTCGTCGCCGAGCGCCGCGGCTCCATCATCACCATCACCGAGGCCGGCCAGAGCCCCTCTGAGGGCGATGAGCACGTCAACGTGAACCTACGGCTGGGCCACGCTGGCGACCGCACGCAGGTCGGCGGATCGGTCAAGGTAGCCGAAGGCGAAACCGTGCAGAGCGCGGTTGCCGTCGGTGGCAGCGTGGAGGTCGATGGCACGGTCCTCCAGGACGCGGTGGCGGTCGGAGGCAGCGTGAAGCTGGGCCCCAAGGCGGTGGTCAACGGCGACGCGGTCTCGATCGGCGGCGGTCTGGACGTCGA
>JACRCT010000695.1 GCA_016218885.1 Deltaproteobacteria bacterium
CCGTCGGCATCGACCTCGGCACCACCCACTCGTTGGTGGCGCGCGTGGTCGGCGGCAAACCCGAGTGCATGCCCGCCGATGACGAGGGCGGGCGGCTGCTGCCCTCGGTCGTCCACTTCGATCCCCAGACCGGGCTGCCCACGGTTGGCAAAGCAGCCAAGGAGCTCGCGGCGCGCTTCCCGAAGGACACCATCGTCTCGGTCAAGCGCTTCATGGGACGCAACCTCGCCGACCTCGACGTCCGCGCTCGGGGCCCCTATGAGTTCGCGGAGGAGGGCTCGGTCCCGCGCTTCCTCGCCGGCGGCAAGGCCGTCACCGCGGTCGAGGTCTCGGCGGAGATCCTCAAGGGGCTGCGCCGCCGCGCCGAGGGCTTCCTGCAGGAGAAGCTCGAGCGCGCCGTCATCACCGTGCCCGCCTACTTCGACGACGCCCAACGCCAGGCGACCAAGGACGCTGGCCGCCTGGCGGGCATCGAGGTGCTGCGCATCATCAACGAGCCCACCGCCGCCGCCCTCGCCTACGGGCTCGACAAGCAGGTCAACGGCAAGTTCGCGGTCTATGACCTTGGCGGCGGCACGTTCGACGTGTCGATTCTCGCGCTCGACTCCGGCGTCTTCCAGGTCCTCGCCACCAAGGGCGACACCGCGCTGGGCGGGGACGATTTCGATCGCGCGATCGTCCGCTTCGTCCTGGAGAAGAAGCTGGGGCGGCCTGTCGACTGGAGCCAGGACGTGGGGGAGGGCCAGCGCGCCCTGCTCTATGCGGCCCGCGCGGCCAAGGAGCGGCTCACCACCGCGGAGTCTGCCGAGGTCGAGGGAGTCACCCTCACTCGCGACGACTTCGAGCAGCTCTCTGAGGTGAAGCAGCTTGTCGAGCGGACGATCCGCATCGCCCGGCTAGCGATGATGGACGCCAAGCTCAAGCCCAGCGACCTCGATGGGATCGTCCTGGTGGGCGGGATGACCCGGGTGCCGCTGGTGCGCCGCGAGGTGGAGGCCTTCTTCGGCCGTCCCCCGCTGGCGGACATCGACCCCGATCAGGTCGTCGCCCTCGGTGCCGCGGTACAAGCCGACCTGCTCGCCGGCGCCGGGCCGCGCGACGACGTGCTGCTGCTCGACGTGACTCCGCTGTCGCTGGGGCTGGAGACCATGGGTGGAGTGGTGGAGAAGCTGGTCCCGCGCAACTCCACGGTCCCCACCTCGGCGGCGCAGGTCTTCACCACCTTCAAGGACGGCCAGAACGCCATGGACGTCCACGTGCTGCAGGGCGAGCGCGAGCTGGTCCAGGACTGCCGCTCGCTGGCGCGCTTCCGGCTCTCCAAGATCCCGCCGCTGGCCGCGGGGCTGGCCCGCATCCAGGTCACCTTCGCCATCGACGCCGACGGCATCCTCCACGTGTCGGCCAAGGAACTCTCCACCGGCGTGGAGCAGTCGATCACCGTCAAGCCTTCGCACGGCCTCACCGACGAGGAGGTCGAGCGGATGCTGATTGACTCCATCGATCACGCCGAGGAGGACGTCGCCCGCCGGCTGCTCCAGGAGTCGCGCGTCGAAGCCGAGCGCATCTTGAACGAGGCGCGAAAGCGCGTCGCCGACCACGCCTTCCTGCTCCAGCCCGGAGAGAAGGAGCATCTCGTGGCGGCGATGGCCGAGCTCTCGGGGGCGGTCCAGGGCGAGGACTACAAGCGCGTCCTCGCCCGCCAGCAGGAGCTCATCGTCGCCTCCAACCCGTTCGCGGAGCGGGTGATGGACTACGAGATCGATCGCGCGGTGAAGGGCAGGAATGCCGAGGACCTGGCCCTCGCGACGGAGGCTGCGGATTCTGTCGGCATGAAGCATCTGCGAGAACAGATGCAGAAGGAGTCGGCTGTCAGCGATCTGCCGTCGACCCGGAAAGCTGATAGCTGAAGGCCCAACATGCCCAAGGTGACCATCCTTCCTGACGGCAAGACCGTCGAGGTGCCGGCCGGCACGACGCTGCTCGCGGCGTCCCAGAGGTCCGGCGCCCTGCATGGCAGCGCCTGCGGCGGAGTGTGCGCCTGCTCGAGCTGCCACGTCTGGGTCCAGCAAGGCTTCGACTCGCTCTCCGAGGCCAGTGACCGCGAGCTCGACATCCTGGAGCGCGCCTTCGGGGTGAAGCCGAACTCGCGGCTCGGGTGCCAGGCACGTGTGGGAAGTGCAGACGTCAGCTTCGAGATCACGCCGGAGAGCCTGCAGACCTGGGTCGATGAGCACCCCGAGGAGCGCAGGCAGATTGAGGCAGGCGCGTTGCCTGCCGGCGTTCCCGAGGAGCTTGGCTCGCGGCTCAGGAAGCTCGTCCGTCGATAGCTTGTCGAGGAGGTGGCCCTTGCAACTGAAGTGGACGAACGTCCAGGAGATTGCCGAAGCGCTCGCGGAGACCCACACCGGCGTCGACCCTTTGAAGGTCCGCTTCACCGATTTGCACAAGTGGGTCTGCGAGCTCGACGAATTCGAGGACCAGCCTGACCGCTCCAACGAGAAGGTCCTCGAGGCCATTCAGATGGCCTGGCTCGACGAGGTCGAGGACTGAGCGGGCGCGATCGAACACCGCCAAGCCGCCACCTGCCGCTGGGGGTGCGACTGGCCTGGTGGCTACCGAAAGAGCACCCTGACGCAGGTCTGTCGGAACAAGAACCGACGGATCCGATGCTCCGTGCAGGCCCATCTTCGGAATTCGCGAGCGCGCCGAGGAGGCGCTGAAGCCGCGCGGGATCGTCGCGCCGTCTGGAACTGCAAGGGATCCAAGGAGTCGTCGCGGTAGGTGATTGGCCTGCACTCCCCTCGGCCCCTTCCGCGCCGCACACCTCAAGCGCACTTCAAGCGGCGGCCGAGCCGGCGGTCGGGAGAGGCTGGCCAGGAGCTGGTCTGGTCGACCAGACCAGTACAGTCGAGTGGACTGGTCTGGTCGCTGGTCTGGTCAAGCCGGGCCGGCCGTAGTCCGGGTTTTCGGAATCGGAACCTGGTCCCTCGCGCGCTCCCACCAAGGGAGGCGGGCGCGAGCGTGATAGGAATCTATGGGTCCCAGGGAGGCGGAAGGGAAAGATGCAGGAGCAAGACGACATTGACGAAGCGAGGCGCGAGTTCCTCGTTCGCGTCCACCACCAGGTGTGGCTGGCCTGCAGCCGGTTCATCATGCCCCTGCTGCTCGCCTCCTACGGGTTCCACTGTTGGACCAACCCCTGCTGGCAGTCCTTCGCGCTCGTCGCGGGTATCTTCGGCATGGTGGTCTTCTGGTTCGTGGGTTCGCGTCTGGCCAGGCGTGGAAACATCCAGGCAGCGGTGTGGATGCTCGGCGGCTCGAGCATCGGCCTGGCGTTGGAGGTGCTGGTCCTGCGGCGCGGCTCGGAGATGACCACCGCGGTGGCCCTGCTGACGCTCTTCACCTACATCGCGCTCTTCTCCGACCGCGCGCTGCGGCTCGCCATTGGCATCACCGTCCCGCTGTTCGTCGGAGGGCTGGTCGTGGGCCACTTCGGCCTGGTGCCGCAGATCGCCCAGACGCCCGTGCGGGAGACCGTCTACCGCGTGGTCTACATCGTCGTCTTCTTCCCCATCGCCGCTTACTTCCTGCGCGCCGGCCAGCGCATCAACGAGGCGATGTACGGTGCGTTACGGACGAGCAGCCTGCGCAAGCTCCAGGTCCTCGACGCCGTCGGGCGTGTCCAGCCCGAGCTCGACCAGGCGCTCGCGGCCATCGGGCCCATGGCCGACACCTTCGCGGCGAGTGCCGCCCAGC
>JACRCT010000673.1 GCA_016218885.1 Deltaproteobacteria bacterium
AGTATGCCGAGCGGCGCCCGGAGATCTCGCGCATCGTCGGCCAGATGCACAACACCTTCGGGCTCTTCGGCCTGCTCGCCGGCATCTTTCCGCTGGTGGGTGCGACGCTGCTGGGCTTCGCCATCCGATCGAACCGCCGTGAGATCCGCGCCTTCACCCACGGCGCTCCCGCCCTCGCCCGGGTGGTCTTCTCGGGGCTCGACCGCGCGGTGAAGGTCAACGGGCGCCACCCCTTCCTCGTCCGCTGGACCTTCCAGGCCGAGGGGGGCGCCTGGACGGGGTCGATCAGCGCCATGGATCAAGGGCGGCTCGAAGGCATCTTCGACGCGGGCGAGATCGTCGTGCTCTACCTGCCGGGGGCGCCCCAGGTGAACACGGTGTGGGTCGCGTGAGCCTGGCCTCGTAGCTGGACGCTGTGCAGGAGTGCCGGCGATCGCCCGGCCCTCGCCGGAGCGCGCGGCGCCGGCACTAGCCGGGGCTCGCCACTAGGTTTTTGCCTGGTGATATGTGCCGAACGTCTGCGAGTCGTCGCCATGCTCGGGGGGCTCATGATCAGCGGAGGACGGCTCGTCGCGCGCCTGCTCAAGGCGGAGGGCATCCGCCATGTCTTCACTCTGTGTGGGCTGCACGTAGCCCCTATCTACGCCGGGTGTGTCGAGGAGGGCGTGGCGCTGGTGGACACCCGGCACGAGCAGGCCGCGGGTCACGCGGCCGACGCCTACGCTCGCCTGCGCAGGGGCCTGGGCGTGGCCGTGGTCACCGCCGGGCCGGGGGTCACCGACGCCCTGACCGCGGTGGCCAACGCCTGGGCGGCGAGCACGCCGCTGCTGCTCCTCGGCGGGGCGGCGCCGACGTTCAACCAGGGTCGCGGCGCCCTGCAGGAGATGGAGCAGGTCGATCTCTTCAAGCCCATCACCAAGTGGTCGGACAGGGTTGCGGCGACAGAGCTGGTGCCGACCTTCCTGGCCAGGGCCTTCCGCGTGGCGCTGTCGGGG
Source organism: Deltaproteobacteria bacterium (assembly GCA_016218885.1). GTDB lineage: Bacteria > Myxococcota > Myxococcia > Myxococcales > UBA5297 > JACRCT01. The sequence goes on from JACRCT010000673.1 coordinate 996, forward strand.
CGGCCGGGCCCGGTCTTCCTGGAGGTGCCGTGGGACGTGCTCTCCAACTCGGTCGATGAGGACGGGCTCGTCTGGCCTGAGCGCTACCGCACCGAAGCCCGCTGCCTGGGCGACCCCAAGCAGGTCGAGCGCGCAGTCGCCTTGCTGCGCTCGGCCGAGCGCCCGGCCATCGTCGCGGGCTCGAGCATCTGGTGGGACGGCGCCAGCCAGAAGCTCGCCGCCTTCGCCGAGGCCTCGCAGATCCCCACCTTCCTCAATGGCGCCGGCCGCGGCACCCTGCCGGCGGGGCATCCGCTGCTCTTTCAGCTGGCGCGCAAGGACGTGCTCTCCGAGGCCGACGCGGTCCTGGTGCTGGGGACCCCCTTCGACTTCCGTCTCAGCTACGGCGCAGAGCCCACCTTCGGCGCTGGGACGGCGGTGGTGCAGGTGGACCTCGATGCCACGGAGATCGGTCGCAACCGTCCGGTGGACGTGGGCATCGTCGGCCACTCCGACGCGGTGCTGGTCCAACTGCTCGACCTCTGGGGTGGGCGCTCGCGGCGCGACCCCTATCTGGCCAGGGTGCGCGAGCGCGAGGCCGAGCGCCGCGAGCGGCAGCGCTCCTTCGAGCGCAGCGACCAGGTGCCCATCCATCACTTCCGCCTGGCGAAGGAGATGAGCCAGGTGGCCAACGCCTCGGGCGACCCGACCTGGGTGGCCGACGGCGGCAACTGGGCGGCGATCGCCGCCAAGGTGGTGGAGCTGAAGGGGCCCGGCCGCTGGCTCGACCCCGGGCCGCTGGGGTGCCTGGGGGTGGGCGCGCCGTTCGCGATGGCGGCGGCGCTGCTCGACCCGGGGCGCCCCACCTGGGTCATCCAGGGAGACGGCTCCTTCGGGCTGAACGGCTTCGACTACGAGACGATGCTGCGCTTCGAGCTGCCCTGCGTGGTGGTGGTGGGCAACGACGCCGCGTGGGGGCAGATCCGCCTGCCGCAGGTGCAGATGTTCGGAGAGGACAAGTCGCCCGCCACGCGGCTGGCGCCCACGCGCTACGACCGCGTCGTCGAGGCGATGGGCGGGGTGGGGTTCCACGTCACGCGCCCCGAGGAGATCCGCCCCGCGCTCGAGAAGGCGGCGGCCAGCGGCACCGTGGCTTGCGTCAACGTGATGCTCGACCCCGAGGCCCCGGCGTCCTCCGGCGCGCAGGGATACGCGGTCTGATGCGGGTCGAGCAGGTGGGGGTGACCGGTGGATGCGCTGCGCATGAGGCTGGAGCGGAGCAAGGCGGCGGTGCTGGTGGTGGACGTCCAGGAGCGGATGGTCGCGGCGATGGACCCTTCGCGCATGGCGCGCTTGGTCAACCGCACCCGGGCTCTCATCGAAGGGGCCCAGGCGCTGGGGCTGCCGCTGATCGTCACCGAGCAGTACACCAGGGGGCTCGGCGCCACCGTGGCGGAGGTCGCCCGCGCCTTTCCCGAGGGCCTGCGGCCGGTCGAGAAGCTGGAGTTCTCCTGCGCGGTGCCGGCGGTGATGGAGCAGCTGGGCGGGCGGCTCCAGGTGCTCTTGTGCGGGATGGAGGCGCACGTGTGCGTCTTCCAGACGGCGCGAGACCTGCTTGAGCGGGGCCGGGTGCCCTATCTGTGCGCCGACGCGCTGCTCTCGCGCAACGAGGAGGACCGGCGCCTCGGCATCGAGCGGGCCCGCGAGCTGGGCGCGGTCGTCACCACGGTCGAGGGCGCGCTCTTCGACCTGCTGGGCAAGGCGGGCACGCCCGAGTTCAAGCGCATCAGCGCAGCGGTGAGGTAGGGGCGAGAGAGAGGGACGAGGCCCTCACCCGGCGGGCTTCCTGACGGAAGCCGCCGACCTCTCCCAGACGGTTCGGTCGGCTGCTACGCGCCGACCGAACCTGGGAGAGGTTGGGTTTCAGGACGAATATCGAGGACGCAGCCGCCCCGCCCCCAACGGGAGTGAAACGACCGGTTGGGAGAGGGGGCAGGGGTGAGGGCTTCGACTTCCCCCGACCCTCACACCGGCTGGGCGACGCGCACGAACGCCTCGACCAGGGCCTTCATGCGCCCGTCGGCGCGCTCCTGCGCCGCGGTCAGCGGCTCGCCCTGGGCGATCGACTCGCGCAGCTCGAAGTAGAACTTGATCTTCGGCTCGGTGCCGCTGGGCCGGGCGGTGATGCGTCCGCCGCCATCCAGCTCGAAGGTCAAGACGTCGGAGGAGGGCAGGTCCACCTTCTCCTCGCCCCGCTCGCTCACGCGGACGCCCCGCGCCAGGTCGCGGGTCGCCACGACGCGCACGCCGCCGATCTCCTTGGGAGGGTTGGCGCGCAGCCGCTCCATCATCGCGCGAATCTGCGCGGCGCCGGTGGAGCCGGGCAGCACGACGTTGTGCTGCGCGCTCTTGAAGAGCCCGAAGCGCCGGTAGATCTCCTCGAGGTAGCCGAGCACCGACTGGCCGCGCGACCGGCAGAAGGCGGCCAGCTCGGCGAAGACCGCCGCGCCGCTGATGCCGTCCTTGTCGCGTACGGCCGTGCCGATGGAGTAGCCGAGCGCTTCCTCGTAGCCCAGGACGAAGTCGATGGCCGGCTGCTCTGCTTCCATGGCCAGGGCCCGATTGGCTATCCACTTGAAGCCGGTCAGGGTCTCGGCATAGCGCACGCCCAACGCGCGGGCCATCTGGCCGAGCAGGGAGGAGCTGACGATGGTGGTGACCACCAGCCGGTCTGCAGCGGCAGGCCGCTCGGTCAAGAGGTAGTAGCCCAGCAACGCGCCGACCTGGTCGCCGCTGAGCTGCAGGTAGTCGCCCGGGGCGCGCCGCGTGGCGATGGCCAGCCGGTCGGCGTCGGGGTCGTTGGCGATGACGAGGTCGGCGTCCTTCTCCCGAGCGAGCGCCAGGGAGAGGTCGAGGGCACCCTTCTCCTCGGGGTTGGGGAAGCGCACGGTGGGGAAGCGCCCGTCGGGCTCGAGCTGGGCGGGTACGGGCCACACCCGGGTGAAGCCGGCCTGGGCGAGCGCGGCGAGCGCCAGCTTGCCGCCCACCCCGTGCATGGCGGTGTAGACGATGCTCACGTCCTTGGAGACCTCGGGGTGCAAGGCGAGCTTCTGGAGGGACGCCAGGTACCTCGCCTCCAGCTCGGCTCCGAGCAAGGTCACCAGGCCCTTGCGCCGCGCCTTCTCCAACGGCGGCATGGGCAGCGACGAGAGGGGGCCCACCGCGTCGATGGCGGCGCTGATGCCCGCATCATGGGGGGGGATGATCTGCGCGCCGTTGTCCCAGTACACCTTGTAGCCGTTGTACTCGGGCGGGTTGTGGCTGGCGGTGACCATCACACCCGCCGCGGCCCCGGTCTGCAGCACCGCGAAGGCGACCATCGGGGTGGGGCCGAGGGCCTCGAACAGGTGGACGTGGACGCCGGCTCCGGCCAGCACCGAGGCCGCCTCCTCGGCGAGCTCCCGGCTCATCCGGCGCCCGTCGTAGCCGACGACCACCCCGCGCGTGGAGGCCTCGCGCACCGTCTTCTGCACGTAGGCGGCGAGGCCGGCCGTGGCGCGCCGCACCACCGCGCGGTTCATGCGCATCGGGCCGCCGCCCAGGATGCCCCGCAGGCCGGCGGTGCCGAACTCCAGCTGGCCAGAGAAGCGCTCGGCCAGCTCGGCCTCGGCGCTCTTCTCGAGCAGCGCCTCGAGCTCGGCGCGAGTCTGAGGGTCGGGGTCCTGCGCGATCCAGCTCTTGACCCTGTCTCGCAGCGATTGAGTGTCCATGGACTTGGGCTCCTTGAGGAGGCGTCGCATCCTAGCGGGACCGCCCTGCGAGAGGAACGCGCCTCGAGGGGTGCCGGGGGGCCAGCCGGGCGTCCCGCGCTTCCTCATTTCGTCATCCGGGACCCTCCGCTATACTCCGCGACGTCCACAGCACCTCCGCAGGTCCGCGAAACATCGAGGAGAAAACCGGAATCCCGGGTCATCGGCCAACCACATGAAAAAGAACTTCGTCCTCGACACCAACGTCCTGCTCCACGACCCCCGGGCGCTGTACGCCTTCGCGGAGAACAACGTCGTCATCCCCATCTATGTCATCGAGGAGATCGACCAGTTCAAGCGCGACCTCTCCGAGCTTGGCCGCAACGCCCGCCAGGTCGCGCGCTTCCTCGACGGCTTCCGCAAGGAGGGCTCGCTCGCCAGCGGCGTGAAGCTGCCCTCCGGCGGCACGCTGCGCGTGGTCTTCACCGAGCGCGAGCTTCCGCGGGAGATGGTGAGCGGGGCTTCCACCGACAACCGCATCATGGCGGTGGCGCTGGACACCCGCGACGGTGAGCCCGAGACCCCGGCCATCTTCGTCACCAAGGATGCCAACCTGCGCATCCGGGCCGACGCCCTGGGCCTGGTGGCTGAGGACTACGACGCCGAGCGCGTGGAGATCGCCGACCTCTACACCGGCTACGCGGAGATCACCGTGGCCAGCGCGGTGGTCGACAACCTCTACAAGAACGGCGAGGTCGAGGTGGACCTGCCGGAGCACTGCCCCAACGAGTTCGTGATCCTGCGCGACTCGCAGAACCCCTCGCATACCGCGATGGGCAAGTTCTCTCCCGCTCGGGGTCCGGGCAAGGTCGTGCCGGTGGTGCGCTCGCCCAAGGAGGGCGTCTGGGGCATCCGCCCGCGCAACGTCGAGCAGTCCTTCGCCCTGGACCTGCTGCTGTGCGAGGACATCAAGCTCATCACCATCGTCGGCAAGGCCGGCACCGGCAAGACGCTGCTCGCCATCGCCG
>JACRCT010000062.1 GCA_016218885.1 Deltaproteobacteria bacterium
CTACGCCATCCACGTCCCCTGCCCGGAGCTCTCCGGCCACGCTGAGCCGCTGGCCGCGACCGACCCGGGCTTGGGGGAGGAGGGCGCGCTCGTGCTCGATGCGCGCTCGGCGGCGGAGTTCGCGGCCTGGCACCTTCCCCGTGCGCGCAGCCTGCCCTACGACTACCTCGAGCCCGTCGCCCCGCGAGAGCTTGGAGCCGTGGTGTCCTCGGGCGCGAGCCGGGTGGTGGTCTACGGCGACGGGGCCGATCCCGACTCGGGTCAGGAGCTCGCCAAGGAGATCGCCGCCCGGGGGGTCCGCAACGTCTTCTACGTCGAGGGAGGAGCGCCAGCGCTCCGCGCGAGGCCTGCACCATGAACCGGCTCCTCTCCTGGCGCGGCCACCCCTTCCTGGCCCTCCCCGCCCGCCTGTACCTGGCCGCGATCTTCCTGATCGCCTGCTGGCACAAGCTCCTCGACCCCCAGGCGTTCGCCCTGGACATCGCGACCTACCAGATCCTCCCGACCTCGCTCGTGAATCTGATGGCCATCGTGCTGCCCTGGCTCGAGCTGGTGACGGCGGCGATGCTCCTTTCCGGCCTGCGGGTCCGCGCCGCCTCGCTCCTCATCGCCGGGATGATGGCGATGTTCCTGATCGCCATCCTGATCGCGCTGGGGCGCGGGCTGGAGATGTCCTGCGGCTGCTTCGCTTCCCAAGGCGCGGCTGAGGACCCCATCTCGTGGAAGACGGTGGTGCGCGACGGCGTCTGGCTCCTGCTCGCGCTCTACGTGCTGGTCTTCGACTCCCGCCCTCTCGGCATCGAGCGGCTGGTGTCTGCAGTGCGCCGCCGTGCCGCCCAGGAGTAGCCATGCTTCATCGCCGCCCTCTGCTCGGGGTCCTCGTCGCCCTCGTCGCCCTCGCCACTCCGCCCGCCCTCGCGCGTGCCCAGACGCCCGCCTGCGCGGCCCTGCCTGAGGCTGCCCGCGCGGTGGCCAGGGAGGCGCTCGGGCGAATCCACCCCTACGACTGCTGCGACGACACCCTGGCCCAGTGCCTGGCGGCCCCCCAGCCCTGCGCCCTCGCGCGACGGCTCGCCGACGACGTCTGCCGCCAGGCGAAGGCCGGCCGGGACGTCGCTGCCATCGAGAAGGCGTTGGCCGCGCGCGCCCAGAGCATGGTGGCCTTCGGCCCCAAGGCGACCTTGGCCCTGGACGAGGCGACCCGTGCCGGAGCCCCGGACGCGCCCGTGGTGCTGGCGGTCTACGCCTGCTCGCGTTGTCCATTCTGCAAGGTGCTGCTTCCCCAGCTGTACCAGGAGGTGACCTCGGGCGCCCTCGCCGGCAAGGTGCGCCTCTACCTGCGTCCCTTCCCGCTCAAGAGCCACGCGCACTCGACCGAGGGAGACCTGGCGCTCGTAGCGGCCGGCCGCCTGGGGCGGTTCTGGCCCTACACCCTGATGGTCTACGAGCGGGCCGACCGATTCGATGCCGCGGCGCTGGGCGCCTGGGCAGTCGAGGCCGGGATGGACGGCGCGGCCTTCGCCAAGGCCTCGGCCGAGCCTGCCGTGCGCGAGGCCCTCGCAGAGAGCAAGAAGGAGGGGTTGCGCAACAAGGTTTCGGCGACCCCGGCGGTCTTCATCGACGGCAGGCCCTATGGCTACGAGCTGCAGCTCGACGTCCTGGTCGATGTGCTCCTCGAGGAGCACGAGCGGCTCGCCTCCATCGGCAAGCCCTGACCCCTCGCTGCGAGTCTGGCGGTGCTATCGGCCGCGACGAGCGAGCGCGCGGATCAGCTGGAATGCGCCGAAGCCCCCGACGATGGCGCCGACCACCATCAAGACCGCAGGGCTGGTCCCGATCAGCTTGAATCGGCCGCTCGCCCCCAAGCCCACCAGCGCGAGACCAATGAGGATGTTGAGTATTCCGGTCGCCAAGCGCGCCTCCCTGATCCCCTGCGACGGGACCGGCGCGAACGCTACCTGGGCTCGCCCTGCCAGCACAACGCCCATCCTCCGGCCGCCTCGCCTCCCCAGCGCCCCACCACCCGAGTATTCTTTGGGCGCGCAGCTGGGGGATGCTGGAGCCTCATCGATCTCACTTGGTCCTTCAAGCTGTTCGGTGCTCTTGAGAAGGCACGCACCCATGCTCCCCACCTTCAGCCCTGAAGACCTCCCGCGCCTCGACCCCGTGGCCGAACGCCCCCTTGAGGTGCGCGAGCACGAGCCCCTGGCTCCTCTCACCACCTTCGAGCTGGGTGGCCCGGCGAGATACTTCGCCGACATCCATTCCCCCGGCGCGCTGGCCCAGGCGATGCGCTTCGCGACCGAGCGCGACCTGCGGATGGCAGTCCTGGGGGGGGGCTCCAACCTCCTCGTCTCCGACGCCGGCTTCGCCGGGCTGGTGCTTCACATCCATCTACGAGGCAAGGCGGACCGGGAAGCCAGCGCCGCCGACGGCCAGCCCGTGGTCCTCGTGACAGCGGGCGCAGGCGAGCGCTTCGACGAGCTCGTGGCGTGGACCGTGGAGCGCGGGCTCCAGGGCCTCGAGTGCCTCGCAGGGATTCCCGGGCTCGTCGGGGCGACTCCCGTCCAGAACGTGGGGGCCTACGGTCAGGAGGTCTCGGACTCGATCGCCGCGGTCGAAGTCTTCGATCGTGAGGGCGGCGAGCGGCGGGTGCTGACCCCGGCTGACTGCTCCTTTGCGTACCGGGACAGCGCGCTCAAGCGCCGGCCCGAGCGCTTCATCGTGACCGCAGTGACCTTCGCGCTCCGGCCCGACTCCGAGCCGGTGATCCGCTATGCAGAGCTGCACAAGGCCCTGGCGGCCGACGGTGAGCGCCCGACCGTCTCGGCGGCCCACGCATGCGTCCTACGGCTGCGCCGCTCCAAGTCCATGACGGTCGACCCTCAGGATCCGAACCGTCGCAGCGCGGGGTCCTTCTTCACCAACCCCATCCTCCCGGTGCACGTCGCGGACGAGGTGGTGAGTCGGGCGTTGTCGGCAGGCATCGTGAAGAAGCCGGACGAGGTCCCGCGCTGGGCGCAACCGGACGGCCGGGTGAAGCTCGCCGCCGGCTGGCTCATCGAGAAGGCGGGGCTTCGGCGTGGGCTGCGCCGCGGGCCGGTAGGGCTTTCCTCGGCGCATGCCCTGGCCCTGGTTCATCACGGTGGGGGGAGCACCGCCGAGCTGCTGAAGCTCGCCGAGCACGTCGTGGACACCGTCGAGGCCAGGTTCGGCGTGCGCCTGGAGCGCGAGCCAGTCCTGCTGGGCTGAGGAGCATCTCCGGCCTCCGCGCCGTCTTGCGCAGAGCGTCGTCCCGGACTGGGCATTCCAGCCCCATCCCAGATCGACCGGGAGCTCGCGAGCAGTCCCTGCAGCTGAGGTTTCGGGAGCTTCTCGCTTAATGAGCCGGGGGGGCGTGCCGATGCCCACACAGCCCCTTTCAGCATTGCGGCCAGGGAGTGTTCCCTGCCTGCCACTCACACCCCGGAGGACCGATGATCCAGATCGACCAGCTGCTCCTCGACTGCGTGGAGAGAGGGACCATCGAGGGTCTGCAGATGACCGGGATCTCCCCCTCTCCGGTGGGAGCCTCCCGTTACGCCGCTGCGGGCCGCGAGTACTCGGTGCTGGTGAGTCTCTACGGCGACCAGAACGGCACGATGACGCTGAACATGTCGCGCTTCACCGCGCTCTTCCTCGCCTCCAAGATGCTCGGGGAGGAGACCCAGCCAGAGGACATCAACGAGGACTACCTGGATGCTCTGTGCGAGATCGGCAACATCGTCGCCGGCCGCTTCAAGGACATCCTCTCCACGACCCACTACCACTTCAGCGCCATCTCGTTGCCGGCGCTGGTCGCGGGCGCCAACTTCAGCTTCTACCACTATCGCGGGCTCACCGCGGTCACCGTGGAGTTCGAGATCAAGGAGATCTCCATGGCCCACGTGCATGACCGGGTCTTCTCTGCCTCCATCTCGCTGATGGGAACCTCCGGCAAGTAGGCCGCGCTCACCCTACGCACCATCGCCCACCAGCGCGTTGATTCGACCCACCGGCGATCGAGGTGCCTCGCGCAAGAGACTCACGACTTACAGCTCAAGACTTACGGCTCGAAGCTGCGCCGCAACCGCCTCGATTCCACCCATCATCTGAAGGCGCAGCTTCGCTAGGATGGCTCCCTTCCCTTCCCCGAAGGCGCCATGGACCTCCTGGAACCGTTCATCTCGCTCGGCATCGCGTTGGCGGCCGGGCTGCTCATCGGCATGGAGCGCCAGCAGGCCGCTCCCGAGGAGGACGGAAGCTTCCTGGGCGGCGCCCGCACCCACCCGCTGTTCTCGCTGATGGGCGCGTGCTCGATGCTCCTGGCCCGGCAGGTGGGCGTCGCCGCGGTGATCGTCGGCCTCGCGGCCTCGGCGAGCTTCCTGGTGGTCGCCTACGTCGATGACGTGCGTCGCGACCGGGACCGGGGCCTCACCAGCGAGATCGCCTTCCTGATCAGCTTCGCGCTCGGGGCGCTGGCGCTCTCGCAGGGAGTGATCGAGCCGCTCGAGCACCGCGTCTCGGTGGTGGCGGCCTTGGCGGTGACGACCACGCTCCTGCTTTCGATCAAGCCCTCGCTGCATTCCCTGGTGCGCAAGGCGTCGAAGGAGGACGTCTTCGCGACCCTCAAGTTCCTGGTGGTGGCGGTGATCGTGCTGCCGCTGCTCCCCAACCGCACCGTGGGCCCGCTGGACGTCATCAACCCCTACAAGATGGGGCTGATGGTGGTGCTGATCTCCGGCATCAGCTTCGTCGGCTTCTTCGCCATCCGCATCCTGGGCACGCGGCGGGGGCTGGGGCTCACCGGAGTGGTGGGCGGGCTCGTCTCCTCGACCGCGGTGACGCTCACCTTCTCGGGCCGGGCCAAGGAGGAGCCGGCCTTGCACGGCTCGTTCGCCCTGGCGGTGGTGCTCGCCTCCACCATCATGTCCGTCCGGGTGCTGATCACCGTGGCGGTGGTCAACGCAGCGCTCCTGCCGCGCCTGGCCATCCCCATGGGGGCGATGGCTCTGGGAGGCCTGCTCTCCAGCGCCTGGCTGTTCCAACGTTCGCGCAAGGTCGAGTCGGCAGGGTCCTCGGAGGTGCAGTTCTCCAACCCCTTCGAGCTCTCCTCGGCGGTGAAGTTCGCCGCCCTCTTCGCGGTGATCCTCCTCGCGGCCAAGGCTGCCACCACGTACTTCAGCACCGGCGCGATCTACCTCACCGGCGTCCTCGCCGGGACCACCGACGTCGACGCCATCACCCTCTCCATGGCGCGCCTCGCCCAAGGCGGCCTCGCCCCGGAGGTGGCGGTGACCACCATCCTGCTGGGCGTCGGCTCCAACAGCGTGGTCAAGGGGGCCATGGCCACGATCGTCGGAGGATGGCTCTTCGGACGCACCATCGCGGCGGCGTTCGGACTGTCGCTTTTCTTGGGCGGCCTCGGGCTGCTGGCGGTGTGGCTGATGCCCTGACCGGGCCGGGCCGGAACCATCGAGGGTACAGGAGGAGGCTGCAGGCTCCAGCGCCTCCCGAGAGTCAGGCCGGCCCGGGCGCTGCTCTGTGCGGCGCCAGAGCCAACGCCACGAGCCCGACCGGGACCTGCAGGAGCTGGCTCATCCGCTGGACCACTCCGAGCAGCAGACCGGTGCGCACCCCCAGGTGCAGAGCGCCGAAGAACAGGCCCATCGCTCCCTCCTGGACGCCCAG
>JACRCT010000674.1 GCA_016218885.1 Deltaproteobacteria bacterium
ACCTCGGCGTCGAGGTCAAGAGCGCTGAGGGCCTCGTCGACTTCAGGTCGCTGCGCAACGGGGCGTTGGTCCACCTGTGCTGGCGCCTGGGAGAAGACCGCGTTGCCCACTGGCACCCAATCACCAGCGGATACTCCGGGCGCGCGCCCATCGAGGACCCGCAGCGATTCAAGGGCGAGTTGCTGAACTGATCCGTCCGCGCCGCGGGGCGATGGCCTGCCCACTCGAAGGACGAGACGGGCCCGCGCTTGGCTTCCGAAACGAGCGGTGTATTGTCCCCCGGCCTTCAAGCCGTGCGGATGAATGAACCACCGACCGACCGGGCTGTCTGAAGGCGAAGCACGGGCCCTCTCCTGTCTTGAGGCCCGAAGAAAGGCACTGAAGCCCATGCCCAAGGCATTGACGCTCCTCTCGCTGGCAGCCTTGCTCTCGGCGACGCCTACCGGCGCTTTGGCCAAGGAGCGCCTCGCAGACGACCCGCTGATGAAGGCGATGGTCGACGAGCTCGAGCGCTCGCGCACGAACCTCCAGGCCAAGGGCGACGAGCCGCTCTACTACCTGTCCTACCGGGTCAGCGACGGTCGCTGGTTCGTGGACTCGGCAAGCTTCGGAGCGATCGAAGACTACTCTGGCGGGGAAGAGGAGACCTCCGGCCGGGCTCGCCGCCTCTTCGTCTCCGCGCGGGTCGGCTCGCGCGCCCTCGACAATACGCACAAGGTTCGGGACAGCTTTGGCTGGGACAACTATTACGACCGCGCCCAGCTGCCCATCGAGGACGACCCCGCCGCCCTGCAAATCGCCCTCTGGAAGGAGACCGACCGCGCCTACAAGGCCGCCGCCCGGCAGCTCATCAAGGTCAAGGCCAACAAGCAGGTGAAGGTCCAGGAGGAGGACAGCGCCGACGACTTCTCCACCGAGAAGCCGAACGTCTTCCTGGGCAAGAAGGCCGGGGAGACCACCTTCGATCGCAAGGCCTGGAAGGAGCGCCTCAAGCGCCTCTCCGCCCTCTTCAAGGCCTATCCGCTCATCCTCCACTCGCAGATCACCCTGCAAGGCGGCTCCTGGACCCACTACTTCGTCGACTCCGAGGGCTCCCTCATCCGCGAGCCGCGCTTCTTCGTGCGGATCATGATGGCCGGCGCCGTGAAGTCCGACGATGGCATGGATCTCGACCTCTACGACGAGGTCGACGCCAGCGCGCCCGACAAGCTGCCCACCGAGGCCCTCCTCGAGGCGCGCGTGAAGACGCTCATCGAGCGCCTTCATGCCCTGCGGCAGGCGCCGGTAGTCGAGCCCTACACCGGCCCGGCGATCATCACCAATCGCGCCGCGGCGGTCTTCTTCCACGAGATCTTCGGCCACCGCGTCGAGGGCCACCGGCAGAAGGACGCCGATGAGGGCCGCACCTTCACCAAGAAGGTCGGCCAGCGCATCGTCCCGGAGTTCATCTCCGTCCTCGACGACCCGACGCAGAAGGTCTTCGGCGCAACGCCCCTCAACGGCCACTACCTGTACGACGACGAGGGCGTGCCCTCGCAGAAGGTACCTCTGGTCGAGTCGGGCGTGCTCAAGGGCTTCCTGTTGGGGCGCACCCCCATCGCCAACTTCTCCAAGTCCAACGGCCACGGGCGAGCCCAGCCGGGGTCGGCGCCGGTCGCGCGCCAAGGGAACCTGATAGTCCAGTCCACCCGGCAGGTGAGCTTCGCCGAGCTGCGCAAGCAGCTCATCGAGGAGGCCAAGAAGCGCGGCAAGCCCTACGGGCTCGTCTTCCACGAGATCCCCGGCGGATTCACCATGACCCGCACCGGCGATCTGCCGCAGGCCTACAAGGTCCTGCCGCTGGTGGTCACCCGGGTCTACGCCGATGGGCGCCCCGACGAGCTGGTGCGCGGGGTCGATCTCGTCGGCACGCCCCTGACCTCACTGGAGAGCATCCTCGCTACCGGCGATGACTTCGACCTCTTCAACGGCTTCTGTGGCGCCGAGTCGGGCTTCGTCCCGGTCTCGGCGGTGGCCCCCAGCCTCCTGCTCTCGGAGATCGAGGTGGAGCGCCGCGCCAAGGGTCACGATCGGCCGCCCCTGCTGCCCCCGCCGCTGCTCCCCGTGCCAGTCGCCAAGGAGGTCCCGTGATGAGCGCCGCGCGCAGCTGCTGCACCACCGTTCTCGTCCTGGCGCTGGCCTCTGCCATAGGGGCCGCGGCCCTCGCCGCCGAGAAGCCCGTGGCCCCGCGGGGCGTCGCCCCCGCAGCCCCTGCCTCCCCAGATGCCACCGACGTGGTCTTCCGCGCGCTGGAGGACGAGGTGGCCCGCGCCAAGACCCTGAGCATGGACAAGCTCGACAAGCCCTACTGGGCCTGCGCCTATGCCCAGGACACCGACCGCTTCGAGGTGGCCGCCAGCTTCGGCGCGCTGATCGGCAAGGACGGCGGCAGGAGCTCGACCATCGAGGCGCAGGTGCGCGTGGGGAGCGCGAGCCTCGACAACACCAACTTCTCCGATGACTTCTGGGGCTCGGGGATGCGCCGCGGGCAGGGCATTCCCGCCGAGCCGGACTACGACGCCCTGCGCCATGCGCTGTGGCTGCAGTTCGACGACCGCTTCAAGAAGGCGGCGGAGAACATCGCCAAGAAGCGCGCCTTCCTGCAGGCCACCGAGGTCAAGGACCGACCGGCGGACTTCGGCCCGGCCCCGGTCACCAGCTTGGTGCTGCCGCGAGAGAGCCTCCTGGTGGATCGCGACCGCTGGACCAGGGTCGTCAAGCGGGCCTCGGCGGTCTTCCGCGATCACCCGGCGACACACTCCTGCCGGGTGAGCATGCGCGGCTCGCTCTCGCACCAGTACTTCGTGACCACCGAGGGCGCCCGCCACCGCTTCCCCGAGCCCCTGGCGATGGTCTCCATCCAGGCGACCACGCAGGCCCCCGACGGGATGGAGCTGGCCGCGAATTGGGAGAGGTGGGGCCGCACCGAGAAGGACCTGCCCTCCGAGGCGGAGATCGTGAAGGCTGCCCAGGAGGTCGCCTCGCGGCTGGAGGCGCTGGCCAAGGCCCCGCTCGCCCAGGAGGACTACGCCGGTCCGGTCCTCTTCACCGGCCGCGCCGCCTCGCTCTTCTTCCTGGCGACCCTCGCCGAGCCCCTGAGCCGCCCCCGCGACGACCTGGGCGCGCCGCGACAGGGCCGGCTCGTCGAGCGGGTCGGCAAGCACATCGCGTCCAAGCTGGTCACCGTGCGCGACGACCCGAACCAGACCAGCTGGAAGGGCCAGGCGCTGCTCGGCCACTTCCCGGTGGACGACGACTCGGTCAAGCCGATGCCCATCACCCTGGTCGAGGACGGAGTCCTCAAGACCCATTACATGAGCCGGGTGCCCACCAAGCACGTCCAGCAGACCAACGGCCACTCGCGCAACGGCGAGGGCGCGGCCGGCAACGTCTTCGTGGAGACCCGCTCGCCGCAGAGCATGGCGGCGCTCACCCGGCGCCTGCTGGAGCTGGCCAAGGAGGAGGACTACGACTACGCCTTGGTGGTCGAGGACTTCGACACCTCCACGGGCATGCGCTTCGGGCGCATGAACGAGGTGATGCTGCCGCCGCCGAGCGCCATCTACCGGCTCTACGCCGATGGGCGCAAGGAGCCGGTGCGCGGCTACACCTTCAAACCCACCAGCTTCCGCGTGCTCAAGGACATCGACGCGATGGGCGACGACCCCACGGTCGCCAACGTGGACCTGCGCAACCAGCGCACCTCGGCGGTGGCCCCCTCGACGCTCATCAAGATGATCGAGCTGCAGAAGACCAACGCCGA
>JACRCT010000677.1 GCA_016218885.1 Deltaproteobacteria bacterium
CGGCAAGTCGACCAGGGAGGGGGCCGTCCCGTGCGCTGGATACTGGACGTTCGCCCGTAGCCCGTCGGCGCGGAGGTCGTCACCCCACTCACGCCATCGCAGCCGTGAGCGGGCGTGACGGTCGGGTGCGCCTACTGGCACAAGCCGGTCGCCTGGATGCACGTCGGGTGCTGGGGCGGGCATTCAGCGATGCGGCAGTCTGGCACGCACTGGTTGTTCGGGGCGCACACCTTTCCGGACGGACACACCACCGTGCCGCAAAGGGTCGGGCCCGCGTCCGGGGGAGCAGGCCCGGCGTCCTGCGCCTCCGCCAGGCACTGACCCGTGGCCACGTCGCAAATGGGAGTGCGCCGTGGGCAAGCGCTGCCCAGCCTGCAATCGGCGATGCACTGGCCAGCGCAGGCCGCAGGTGCCAGGCAGCAGAACTCACCATCGTCGCAGCCCGTCGCCGCGCAGTCGGACGAGGCATCGGGGCCGCTCACCGGCGCTGCCAGGCAGATGCCTGTCTCCTGGTCGCAGAACGGGACCTGCTCTGGGCAGGGGGCGCCGAGCCGGCAGTCGGCGATGCAGCGACCCGCGCAGGCCTTCGGGGCTTGGCAACAGACCATCCCCGTCCCACAGCCTTGACTCAGGCAATCGGTGTTGCTGCCCGCGTCCTGCGGCTTCGGCCCGACATCGGGCGCGGAGGCTTGGGCACATATTCCGGTGGCCTGGTTGCAGTACGGCATCCAGGTTGGACAAGGGGTCCCCTGCCTACAATCTGGAATGCACTGCCCGGCGCAGTCCGCGGGTGCCACGCAACACACCTGGCCCGTGAGGCAAGGACGGGGACACTCTCGCGTGCTCGTCGGGTCGCTCGAACAGCTTGTCAGCACCCAGGCTGCCAGCATCGCCGTCGAGACCGAGCGTCCCCAGGATCCTTCCATCATGGTTCACCTCGTCACCGGTCACGCATGGCGACAGCAAGAGTCAGACCAAGGCAAAATGCCCGAAAACGAAGAGAAAGTGTGGGGCACGACCTGCAGCGCGGGAGTGGAACCGTGGGCTCAAGCCATCAGGCGGGGGGCGAAGGTGGCTCGAGCGGCAGCGCCGGGAGCCCCGAAATGCATGTGCTATGCTCGCGCGCAAATTTCGGACTCGTGCCGTCTGCAATCACTCCATGGATGCAGGTTCCCGTTATCGCGTGATCACGCGGCTCGCCGGTGGCGGGATGGCCGAAGTCTATCTCGCCGTGTTGCAGGGCGCGGAGGGCTTCGAGAAGACCACCATCGTCAAGCGGATGCGACCCGAGCTGGCTCGCGAGGGTCACTTCCGCCGGATGTTCATCGACGAAGCCCGGCTGATGACCTCTCTGTCTCATCGGCACGTGGTCAGCGTCCTCGACTTCGGCGAGATCGATGGGTCCTACTACATCGCGCTCGAGTATGTCGACGGCGTGGACCTGGGACGGGTGCTGCGGCACTGCCCACGGCTTCCACCCCCGGTGGCAGGCTATATCTGCTCCTGTGTGTTGCAGGCCCTCGCCTATGTTCACGGGCGCTGTGGCCGCGACGGCGCGCCGCTGCACATCGTTCACCGCGACATCAGCCCCGGCAACGTCTTTCTCGGGCGCAACGGCGACGTGAAGATCGGCGACTTCGGCGTGGCCAAGGGCGTGGGCTCCACCGAGCACACCATTCCCGGCACCATCAAGGGGAAGCTCGCGTACATGTCTCCCGAGCAGGCCAGAGGCTGGCCGGTGGATGCGCGCTCCGATCTCTTTGCGGTCGGGGTCGTCCTCTACGAGGCGATGCTCGGCCGCCGGCCCTTCCGGGCGACGAGCGACATGGAGCTCTGGCGCGCGGTGGTCGAGGCTGATGTTCCCGACCCCCTGCAGCTCGATCCCTCGCTGCCTCCGGCGCTGGCAGGGTGGTTGCGCAAGGCGCTGGCCCGCGACCCGAAAGAGCGCTTCGAGTCTGCCTCGGAGATGGAGCAGGAGCTGCTGCGCAGCATGGATGGCGGGATCGCCGGTCCCGCCGACGTCGTGCGTCTGGTGGAAGAGGCGGCCTCTGCGCTGGAGAGCGGCCCCATCAAGGAGATTGGGAAGGGTGTGACGCCCAAAGATCCGTTCGCGCTGGCTCTGGCAGAGCGGGCGGGTTCGCCGGAGCAGCCCTCGACGGTGAGTGAGCGTAGTCCGTCGCAGGACGCGCTCCTGCAACCCGAGGGGGGCGGACCTCGGCCGCGCCGCCGGGTGCGATGGGCCATGGCCGGAGTGGGAGCCCTCCTCGCGGGCTCTTTCGCCGGCTACCTCGGTCTGGTCAGCGGCCCGCCCGGAGGAGCCGACCCGCTCGCCGTGCAGGACGCCATGACGATGCCGGTCGCTGACGCCAGCATCCCCGACGCCTCGGGCAGGAGCGCGTGGGAGACGGGCCTCGACCCCTCCGCGGTTGCAGACGGAGGCAGCGAGGCTGCTTCCGATGCCTCGTTGGCCGAGCCCCTGCTTCCTCTCACACTCGACTCCGCCTTCGCTGGCAGGCGAAAGCCCAAGGGGCGCGCCTGGCTGGACGTCAACTCGACCCCCTGGGCCAAGGTCTATCTCGACGGAACCTACCGGGGCGACACTCCGCTGCTCGGCTTGCAGGTCGAGGCGGGCCCGCACCAGGTGAGGCTGACCAACCCCGCGACGAAGCGGGAGGTTCTGATGCGCATCGAGCTGTCGCCGGGCGAGCGGAGGGTGATCCCGGTGGATCTCGCGGAGGAGCACACCCGATGAGCGAGCAACCAGGAGCACTCACCGAGGTGATGCTGGCCGGCGCCGGGTCGGTGCTGCGCTGCCGGCGTGCGATCCTCAAGGTCTCTTCGGGCCCCGATGCCGGGCTCTCCGTGGTCTCAGTGGCGGACCGGCTCTCGATCGGGACCCAGGAGAGCAACGACCTCTCTCTCTCCGACCGATCGGTATCGCGCTTCCATGCGGAGCTCTCACGGACGCCTGACGGCTTCCGGTTGAAGGATCTGGGGAGCACCAACGGCACCTTCGTGGGCAACCTGCGCGTGATCGAAGCGCTGCTGGAAGCCGACGCCACCCTGCGCCTGGGGCAGACCACGGTGCGGCTCTCGGTTGCCCGGGAGCGGGAGGACGTGTCACTTCATCCCGAGAGTCGCTTCGGACGGCTGGTCGGACACAGCGTGGCGATGCGCGTCCTCTTCTCGCAGCTGGCGCGGGTGGCCCCAACGAGCGCGACGGCGCTGGTGCAGGGGGAGAGCGGGACGGGCAAGGAGGACGTCGCGCGCGCCTTGCACGAAGGCGGGCCGCGCTCCGGTGGGCCGTTCGTGGTCGTGGATTGCGCGGCGATCCCCCCGGACCTGGTGGAGAGCGAGCTGTTCGGCCATGAGAAGGGGGCCTTCACGGGGGCGGCGCACGAGCGTCGGGGCGCCTTCGAAAGCGCCCACGGTGGCACCTTGTTCCTCGACGAGATCGGCGAGCTGCCGTTGGCGATACAGCCGCGGTTGCTGCGGGCGCTCGAGGCCAGGCAGGTCAAGCGGGTGGGGGCCGACCAGTATCGGCCGGTGGACGTGCGCATCGTCGCGGCCACTCATCGCGACCTGAGGCAGGCGGTGAACCGCGGGCAGTTCCGGGAGGACCTCTACTTCCGCCTGGCGGTGGCCACCTTGCGCATCCCGCCGCTGCGCGAGCACCTCGAGGATCTGCCGCTGCTGCTGGAAGAGCTCTGGGGCCGGGCGAGCAAGGACCTGGGGGTGGAGCGCCCCTTCCCCGCCCCTGGCCCAGAGACGCTGGCCGAGCTCGGTCGCTTGCCCTGGGAGGGCAACGTCCGCGAGCTGCGCAACTTCGTCGAGCGCAGCCTGGCCATCAGCGGAGATCTGGATCCAGTGCAGCTCGAGACCGGGGCTGCGGACTCGGGGCGGGCCTCGCCGGCCCTCGCCGCCGACTCCTCCTTCACCGAAGCCAAGGCCGTCTGGAATGACCAGTTCGAGCGGACCTTCCTTGCCGAGCGCCTGGCACGCGCCGGTGGGAACGTCAGCCGCCTGGCCCGCGACGCGCGCATGGATCGCGCCCACGCGATCAAGCTGCTCCACAAGCACGGGC
>JACRCT010000685.1 GCA_016218885.1 Deltaproteobacteria bacterium
GGTGCTGGTCGCGGTCGGCGCGGGCTGGCTCCTCTGAAGTAGCCCAGGCCCGGCCTTCTTTCGAGCGCGCGCCCGTGCTACACAGCCTCATCTCGTGCCCGGGGTTGCGCCATGACCTTCCCTCGCAGCCGCCACACCACGCTCGCGGCCGTCCTCCTCGCGTCCGCGTCGATCTTGGGGACGGGCTGCGGAGAACCGGCGGCAGGCTCTGATTCCGGCATATCTCCACCGGCAAGCGACGCGTCCGTCACCCAGGATGCTGGTCTCGCAGGCGCGGACGCCCTGATCGGGCCGCTCCCCGACGCAGCGCAGCTGGCAGCCGACTCGGGCGCCGGCTCGCTCGATGCGGGCGCAGGTGCGGACATCGGCTCACCCGGCTCTGACGCGGGGGACTCAGACGGCGGCTTGGCCTTTTGGGATCCTCAGGGGCCGGGCGGCCAGTGCGTGGAAGTCGGGCATTGCTTCTTCTCGGCGACTTGCGTGATGAGCGCACCGGGCGGCATGTGCCAGGGATGCGCCTACGCCGAGGAATGCGGGGACGCCTTCGAGATGGACTGCGTGGACGGGGTCTGCCGGCGGTTGTGCGGCCCCAACACGCGATGCCCTCGCGGCCTGCGGTGCGTCGCCGGGCCGGAGCTGAGCACCTGCGCCCTCATCCCCTGCGGCCAGGGCAAGCCCGCCTGTCCGAGTCCGTATGTGTGCGAAGACGAGACCTGCGCCCGGCCCAAGTGCGCCGCGCAGGAGCCGGTCTGCCCTGCGGCCATGTACTGCAGCGACGAGAGCTACTGCGTGGAGAACTACGAGTAGCCCCGAGCTCCACCCGGGCCGATGGGAGCGGACGTCACCGTGTGGTGCGAGGGGTGGATCACCTGCGACTCGGGGTGGGAGGCGCACGGCGGCTACCAGGTCGAGCGCTTCGGGCTGAACGTGAGCAAGTGGAACACCGCGGCCGGCGTCTGCCAGGTCGCGCTGCCGCCCATTCGCGACGGAGTCGAACCGTTTACGCACCAGCGGCCCGGGCTCTCCCGCCCTCCCCGGCAGTGATGGTGCGAGGAGGGGGCGGACGATCAGACCCATCCTCGGGCGAGACGGAGGCCGCCGCTCCCCTTGCGAAACGGGAAACGAGCGCCTCCAACCGGTCGAGCAATACGTTGATCGGGGCGGCCGCACGGGGCGTCCAAAGGAGACGACATGAATGCAGCGAGCGGGCGATTTGTCTGGTTCGACCTGATGACCACGGACATTCAAGCTGCCAAGTCCTTCTATTCCGAGATCGTCGGCTGGCAGACGACCAAGTGGTCGGGCGGAGATTACGAGATGTGGAAGGCGGGCGATGAGGAGGTCGGCGGGGTCATGGCGCTGACGTCGGACGCCCGCCAGTCGGGGTCGCCGCCGCAGTGGTTGGCGTATGTCGGGACGAACGATGTCGATTCCACGGTACGAAAGGCGCAGGCCCTCGGAGGGCAGGTCGTCACACCGGCGAGGGATATTTCGAACGTCGGGCGGTTCGCGCTCCTTGCGGATCCACAAGGAGCGGCCTTCGCCATCTTTCAGGCACTCGGCCAGGAATCGGCGACGCCTGATGCGACGAAGCTGGGCCACTTCGGCTGGGCCGAATTGAATACGACCGACTGGAAGTCCGCCTGGAAGTTCTACTCCGACCTGTTCGGCTGGCAGCACACCTCCTCGATGGACATGGGCCCGGAGTACGGCGAGTACTTCATGTTCGGGAGCGACTCCAACCAGGCGTTCGGGGGCATGTCCAACACCGCGAGCATGATGAACGCGCGGCCCCATTGGCTCTATTACGTGAACGTGAAGAACGCGGACGACACGGCCAGAAAGATTGTCGAGAAGGGCGGCAAGGACGTGAACGGTCCGATGGACGTTCCGGGCGGGGGAAGGATCGCGCAGGCCGTGGATCCGCAGGGGGCGCGGTTCGCGATCTTTGCACCAGCGGAACAATAGGGCCGGCGCGCGCTGAGATCTCTCGCCGCCGGGATCTCCCAGCGCACTGCGCCGACGTCGACGCAGTGCGCGAGGTCACCTCTTGAGGAGCGCCACGGCCGCCCCCGCCAGGGCCGCGAGGAGGAGCCCGCCTGCGACCGCCAGGAGCACCCTCCACGCCGAGACCGGCGCCTTGCCGAGCACCATCGCCGGTGCCTGGCCGTGGACGACCACGCGGTGGAGCTTCTTGCCATACCGATAGGCGAACACGTAGGCCGGCAAGGCGTAGCGCACGGTGTCGAGACCGGTGAGCATGGCGGCGATGTGCAGGTTGCGGCAGCGCGAGCCGGGGACCTCGCGGCGCGCCTCCCTCTCGGCGGATCGCTCGAGGGCCTCGTGAACGGCGCGTCGGGCTCCGGAGCGTGAGACGTCGAACTGCTCGACCATCGCCCCCTGTAGCCCCTTGGGCGAGGGATCGGCGACGGAGAGGTCGTAGCCCGTGGCCAGCAGCCGGCACTCCTCTTCGCTCAGCCCGCGGGAAGCGCTGACGAGAAGGTCGCGGAAGACCAGGTCGGTCTGGCCGGAGTGCGGCGCCCAATCCGCGCGGTGGGAACCGGCTTCGCTGTCGGCGGTCCAGCTCACGCGCGCGTGCGCGTTGCAGACCCAGGCGGGCCACCACAGGGCCTTGGTCTCGGCGAGGGTGGAGGAGCGGGCGAGATCACCAGGCCGAAAGAGCGACTTGCGCGACAGGAACGACTGGAGCGCCGCCTGGGCGGCATCGGGGGCGATTCGGAACGGCAGGTAGGCCTGCGCCTGCTCCACCGGGTCCTCGGGCGTCTCGATCTCGGTGAGCGAGCCGCAATAGGCGCACTTGGGGGCCTGCACCTCGGCGGAGTAGTTCACCGCCGCGTGGCAGCCCTTGCAGCGCACTCTGGTGACGAGCGGCTTGGCCGAGGCGCGGGTAACGGTGGGGGTCGCCAGAGAGCAGATCGGGCAGCGAAGATCATCGAGCTCGAGAGCGGCGCGGCAGCGCGCGCAGGCCGGCAGGGGAAGAGCGGCGTCAGTCGGCATGAGCGCTCCCTAGGGCTTCTGAAGGAGGAGGAGGTACACCAGGCCACCGGCGACCAGGGCCGCCCCCAAGGCCGCCGCGGCGATCTTGGTCCACGACAAGGGAACCTTGCCGGTGGTCTTGCCGGTCTGCCCGTTGACCACGATGCGCATGGGCGGCGAATCCGGGGCATAGCGCGCGGCCAGCACCCATACCGGAAGCAAGCACAGCTCCAGCGATTCCTGGGCGACCTCCAGGGTGTGGCTCAGGCCCCGCTGCTCGTCGCCGGGCAGGAAGCCGCGCAGCCTGCTCTCCACCGAGCGGCGCATCTCGGCGCGCGCCAGCTCCAGGCATTGCGGCTGCGTCAGCGTCGGCTCTTCGGCCAGCCAGCCGGAGAGCAGCGCGGGCTGAAAGCGGCGCAGCTGGCGCAGGTCAAAGGGCTCGACGGCCCCGAGCTCGGAGTTGGGCAAGCCCTTGGAGGCGGTGACGAGCGTGTCGGCCACGTAGTCGTCCAGCCGGCCGGACAGGGGATGCCACTCGGTCTTCGTGACCCGACGGGTCTTCGTCACCTTCTTGCCGTTCTCGGTGTCGCTGTATGTCTCGGTCTCGGTGTAGTGCTCGCCGATCTCGGCGCGATAGTCGACGTGCGCGACCGAGCTGTAGAGGTAGGCGGGCAGGTAGATCCCCTGGAGGTGCTCGAGAGCCGCCTTGCGCACCCCGGACTTCGCGAACCAGGAGCGCCGCCCGAGCCAGGCCCGGGCGCTCTCGTGGACCTGGCCACGCGAGACCGCGAATCCCAGCGCGAAGGCGGGGGTCGGCCGATCCGTCTCGGCGGGCCGTTCGACGATGGAGGTCGAGCCGCAGTACGGGCAGAGGGCCGTGCGCAGCTCGGGTTCGAGCGTCAGCTGGGCTCCGCAGCCTTCGCAGCGCAGGTTCAATCGAGCCTCCTCGGGTCAGGTGCGACTCGAATCTAGCTCAGTTCGATCGCGAGTCAGAGCCGCGTGCGTCGGCGAGCGGGCAGGCGCGCCTCCGGCTGGATCTCGGAGGAAACCTCGGGCGGCATTCCCCTCGAAGGCTCCATTCGAGTTGCAGCGCGACGAATAGAATTGCCCGCTCTTCCTGCCTCGCAGTCTCCGACTATCTTGATGCAATTGGCATTGCTGCCATCGGCGACGAGCCGGCTTCCATCCCCACGGGGCTCTCTTTGGCAAGTCTTGCGTGAAGCGGTGTATCCTCGACCGGTCTTCAGGCCGCTACCAGTACGACGGGGGGGGCGAAATGAAACATGCTTCGCGGGTTCTCTGGGCGGCTGCCCTGTGCGCCGGCCTGGGGAGTTGCTCCTCGGAGAGCGCCTCTTCGAAACCGGACGTGGGGGTCGCCGAACCGCCCGACGCGACGGACTCCGTGCCGGCGGACGCCAGCGAGGCTCCCGACGCGCAGATCGAGCCCGCCGATGTAGGCCAGGTCGGAGACGCGGGCTCCGGCGAGCGCTGCGGCGACCACCGGTGCGGCAGCACCGAGACCGCCGCCCAGTGCCCAGTCGACTGTGGGGTGCGCGCCCTGTGCGCGGGAGAGGTGCACACCTGCGCGGCCCTCAACGACGACACGGTGCGCTGCTGGGGTGGACGCGAGGGGCATCGGATGGGAGGCGCGGTCCAGCTCACGCGGCCGACCGAGGTCCCGGGCCTGACGAGCGTGGTCGAGCTGTCCTGCGGAGCCGCGCACACCTGCGCGCGCACCCGCGACGGCGCCGTCTTCTGCTGGGGCCGCAGCGGCTACGGCGAGGCAGGGCGGGTCGCCACCGAGGTCTTCGTGCCGGAGCAGGTCGCCTTGCCAGGCGAGGCCTCGGGTCTCGCATCCGGCGCGAGCCACACTTGCGCCCAGGTCTCGGGCAGCGAGGTGGCTTGTTGGGGCCAGGGCAGCCGCGGCCAGCTCGGCGACGACTCCTACGCGCCGCGCCGCCTCGCGCCCACCTCCGTTCGCCTCGAGAGGGGGAGGGTCGTCGCACTCGCCGCCGGGCACCATCACACCTGCCTCGAGCACTCCGCGAACGCCACGCCCCTGATGCGCAACCTCGCCTGCTTCGGCCTGAACGACAAGGGCCAGCTGGGCGTGAGCGACACGACCTGGCGGCTCAAGCGCACCGGCGTGCACTTCACCGCTCCGGCGGCTCTCGCCGCCGGGCGCGTCCACACCTGCGCCCAGCAGAGCGACTCCACCACCAACAAACTCTTCTGCTGGGGCGACAACGGCTCGGGCCAGCTGGGCATCGCCAGGGTCACGCGCACGCTCACTCCGCGCGAGGTCGTCGGCTTCTCGCCAGGGGCCTCGCTGACGGCCGGGGCCCGCCACACCTGCGCCACCGACGCGCAGGGCGCGGCCTGGTGCTGGGGCGACAACCGCTCGGGCCAGCTCGGAACCGGCACCACCACCGCCGAGCCCACGCCTGCGCAGGTCAAGGGCCTCGCCCGTGGCCCCCAGCTCGTCGCCGGCTGGAACCACACCTGCGCGCTACTCACCGACAGCACGGTGCGCTGCTGGGGTGACAACTCCCAGGGGCAGATGGGCAGCCCGAGAGCCGCCTCGCCGCAGCTATCCCCTGTCGAGCCGGAGGGCCTGTGATGACGCCCGCCCGAATCCTTTCCGCCCTTGGACTCCTCCTCCTCGCGAGCTCGCCGCCAGCCCACGCCGCGACCGTCTGCGGCAACGGCACCTGCGAGCGCCCGTCCAACGCCACCTGGGAGACCAATGCCCGCTGTGCGCAGGACTGCTTCTGCGGGGATGGCCTCTGCTACTTGAAGGACGGCGAGACCGCCCACACCTGTGCGGCTGATTGCAGCTGCGGAGACGGCTGCTGCGATCGCTGGGAGCAGCTCGACGGCAGCTGCTCCGCCGACTGCCAGAACCCCCCGGCCGGACCCTGCGGGCAGGGCTGTCGGAACGCCGGCGAGGAGTGCGACTTCGCGGGCTTCTTCACCTTGAACCGCCAGTGCGGTTCGGAGACGGCCTCCGGCGGCTGGGCTTGCCGCTTCCTGCAGGCCCTCTGTGGCGACGGGCTGCTCGAGCTCGGCGAGCAGTGCGACTGGGGCGCCGCCAACTCCGACCCCGACCCGGACTCCTGCCGCACCGATTGCCGGTTCCCGTACTGCGGCGACCACACCCAGGACAGCGGTGAGGCCTGCGACGACGGCAACTCGGTGGACGGGGACGGCTGCGACGCGAACTGCACCCTCAGCGGCTGCGGAAACGGCGTTCGCTCCGCGGGCGAGGAGTGCGACGACTCCAACCTGACTGACGGGGACGGCTGCGACTCGAACTGCACCGCGACCCGCTGCGGCAACGGGGTGGTCACCGTGGGCGAGAGCTGCGACGACGGCAACGCGGTGGACAACGACGGCTGCCGCAACACCTGCACCCCGAACGTCTGCGGCGACGGCGTGCAGAACGTGCTCCTCCTGAACGGCCAGCCGGCCGAGGCCTGCGACGACGGCAACGAGCTCGATGGCGACGCCTGCAGCTACGACTGCCGCAAGGATCTGGCTCGCTGCAACAACCAGACGCTCGAGCCGGGCGAGGTCTGCGACTTCGGCATCCTGAACGAGCAGATGCCCAACACGGCCTGCCGCAAGGACTGCGAGGCAAGGCGCTGCGGCGATGGGGTGGTCGACGATCAGTTCGGCGAAGCCTGTGACCGTGCTGCCGGCTGTGGGCCGGACTGCCAACCCCTCTAGTACGGCCCACCTGAAGTTCTTTCCGGGTTCCGATCCGGCGACCGGTGTCCGAGCCGCGCGCGTCAGCAAGCGGATACGTCGCACCCCAACCCGGCTTGCGAGACCGTAGTCGAGGGCCCCTTCGCAGCCGACTCTCCGCCGGCTGCTACGCTCGCCGGTGGTCGGGTTCCCAGGTCTGCTGAGGAACCCGAGCGGTGTCAGGCAGCGTCAGGCGACGGTGCGCCGGCGCGTCGCCTTGAGAATCAGCCGCAGGGCGAAGGCGAAGATCGCCCCGCCGATGATGGCCGGCACGACCTGGATGCCGCCCACGACCGGCCCGAAATGGAAGAGGGCCCCGCCGATCCACGCCCCGATGAAGCCGACGACGATGGAGCCGAGGATCCCTCCCGGCACCTTCACTCCCCCAATGAGCTCGCCCAGCGCGCCCACGACGAAGGCGACGACGAGCAAGACGATGAGTCCGACGAGAGTCATGATTCTCCTCCGCTTCTTTCCCGGCGCACCGGCCAGGCGACTTCAGGGAGTGTGTCGCCACCGTGGCCCGCCTGGCTGGTCCTCCCAGAGCCCGGCAAGTCGTGTCTGAGCGATGTGCCTAGCTATGACTTGGGCAGTATTCAGGAGGATGCAATGGACAAGAAGAATCTCGAAGGTGACCTCGACCAGGCGAAGGGACGCGTGAAGGAAGGCGTCGGCGGCTTGGCTGGCAATCGCGACCTGGAAGCAGAGGGCCGCGCCGACCAGACCAAGGGAAAGGTCAAGGACGCGCTTGGCAACCTGCGCGACCGCGCCAAGGACGCGCTCGACGATATCGACCGCAAGAAGTGAGGGTGGTCCTCGGCTGTTGCCCTTCCCTGCAAACGAGCCAAGCCTCGGACCCAGGTTCGCGAGGAGATGGCATCTCGCCAGGGCGCGTGGTCGCGGCGGAGAAAAGCAGAAGCCCGGAGGCGTCGCATTAGGCGCGACCCACCCGGGCGTTCCGGAAGGCGTTCTCTTTCGTCGAAGAAGCAGCGCCCCTCGCCGGACTGGAGGCAGTCCGGCGAGGGGCGCGCTGGCCTAGGGGCAGAC
>JACRCT010000686.1 GCA_016218885.1 Deltaproteobacteria bacterium
CCGGCGTCAGCGAGAGGGGTGCTCTCGCCCGAGCTGCAGCACGGAATGAGGAGGGCTAGGCAAAGTAGACGAATCGATCGCACGTCAGGCTCCTTGGCTCGAGCTCCCCGGCGGCATCCGCGGAGGGTGGGGGATCAAACGGGCTCGCGACGGAATGGTCAAGGGCGCCAGAGCGTGGACACGGCGCCGACGGCGGAGCGCCTCGGCTTCAGACGCGCCCGCGGGTGGACCACTGCAGGGTGAAGATGAAGCGGACGATGCGCGAGCGGTCGGCGTCGGAGATGCGGACGAACTCGAGCGAGAGGAGGTGCGAGGGTGGAGGCTGGGGGTTGAGGCGCACCAGGACCACGCGCGCCAGAGCGCCCACCCGTGCGCCGTCGATGTCCATCTCCAGCTGCATCTCGGTGCCGGGCTCGACCTCCTCGTCCCATGGGACGCACAGCCCGCCGCCCGAGACGTCGAGGGTCCTGGCGAGCCTCCAAGGCCTTCGGGAGTCGGGCGTGATCACCGCGAAGCGCACCGGCAGAGGCACTACCCAGCGGAAGAAGCCGCGGCGCTGGCAAGGGATGGCTTCCAGGACCTCGAGGTCGGCGAGAAGCCCGCCATGGCTGGTGCCGCAGACCGCACCGATGAACAGCACCTCGTCCCGCCAGCGCAGGGCGATCTTCTCGCCGCTGGAGACGCTCATGGGCTCGCCGGCGACCATGGGCAGGGCGATGGTCATCCGCCGGGCGTGCGCGGCGCGCACCCGACACGGGAAGCGCGCATTGGGGGCACGCGCGACGACCAGCTCGACCCGATCGTCCGGCTCGGGGAGGCGCACGGGACGACCCTACCTGCCTGCCTGCCGCTTCGAGGCGGGGAGGCTATTTCTTGAACTTGAGCAAATCGCCCAGGGTGCCGAAGCCCTTGCCTCCGCTCTGGGTCTTCTGGTGCTCTTTCATGAACTGGCGGTACTCGGCCCGCTCCTGGGCCTGCTCGGCGCCGGCCTTGGAGAGCTTGAGCCTGCCCTGGCCGTCGATCTCGATGATGGCTGCCTTGAAGGTGGTTCCCGGCGGGAAGAGCTTGCGGTGATCGGCGCCCTTGGGCGTGCCCATCTCCACGTTGGGGATGAGGCCGCGGCCGCTGGGGAAGCGCACGAAGAGGCCGAACGGCTCGACCTTGTCCACGGTGGCGTCCACCAGGTCGCCCACCTTGGGGGGCCCGGCCACCACGGTGATCTCTCGAGCCGGCTTGACGCCCCCCGCCTCCGCCGCCGGCTCCTCACCGGTCAGGCGGCGCAAGCTGATGCGCTTCTGGGAGGGATCGACGCCCTCGACGACGCACTCGATCTCGTCGCCCTGCGACACGACCTCGCTCGGGTGCGCGATGCGCTTGGCGGCACCCAGGGCGCTGATGTGCACCAGGCCGTCCACTCCGGGGAGGATCTCCACGAACGCGCCGAAGGGTTGAAGCCGCACGACCTTGCCCTTGATCCGGTCGCCCTCCTTGAGCTGGGAAGCGGCCTGCTGCCAGGGGTCCTGCTGCAGGGCCTTCATCGACAACGCGATGCGCTCGCGCTCGCCGTCCTTGGCGGGGTCGATGCGCACCACCTCGACCTTCACCGTCTGCCCCACCGCCAGCACGTCCTTGGGGTGCGCCACCCGGCCGTAGCTGAGCTCGGAGACGTGCACCAGGCCCTCCAGGCCGCCCAGGTCCACGAAGGCGCCGAAGTCGCGCACGCTGGTGACGGTGCCCTCGAGCTGGGCGCCGACGTGCAGCTTCTCTCGGGTCTCCAGCGCCTTCTTGGCCGATTCGGCCTCGAGGAAGGCGCGGCGTGAGAGCACCACGTCGCGGTCCTTGAGCTCGATGATCTTGAAGGAGAAGCGCTGGCCGACCAACGAGCCCAGGTCCTCGACGTGTCGCACGTCCACCTGGGAGGCAGGGCAGAAGCCGCGCACGCCGCCCAAGTCGATCTCCAGGCCGCCCTTGTTGTGCCCGGTCACCAGCCCCTCGACCGGGATACCGCTCGCGCGGGCCTCGTCCAGGAAGTCGCGCTGGGCGCCCTTGGACAGCTGCTTGGTGACGACGATGCCCCCGGCATGGGCCAGGATGTAGCCCTCGAGGATCTCGCCCACGGCCACCATGAGGTTGCCCTGCGAGTCCCTGAGCTCGGCCAGGTCGATCATCCCCTCGCCCTTGCCGCCCAGGTCCAGGAAGGCCTGCTCCTGGCCGATCTGAACGATCTTGCCGGAGACCTTCTGGCCCACCTCGAAGCGCTTGGGGGTGGAGCCCGCCTCCGAGGCGGCGAACATCTCGGCGAAGCTCTCTTCCGGGCCCTCGGGCTCGGCGGGCGCCAGCGCCTTCTCGCCTTCGGCCTCGCGCGGCGGCAGGTTCAAGCCGTCGGCGCGGCGGAAGACCGTCTTGGGGGTCTTGCGCGGTGGCTCGGGCGCGCGGCGCGGCTCGGGCTTGTGGACCACCGCTGCTTCGGGAGCGGGCAAGGCCTCGGCCGTGGGCACAGCGGCGGGGGTGGCAGGGGCTGCTGCGAGCGGCGGTGGCTTGCGCACGACCACCGGGCCCTTCTTGGGCTCCTCGGGCCGCTTGCGCCGATCGCGTCTGTCGCCCGCGTGCGGCGCCTTGTCGGTAGGCTTGCCGGAGGTGCCTTCGGCACGGACCTCGCGCTTGGGCTCGCCGCCTTGGCCGGCCGGGATGCCCTTCATCACGTCGCCGAAGGTCTTGGGGAAGGGCTTGTGCTGCTTGCCGCCGCTGGAGTTCTCGTCTGCCATGAAGGGGTCCAGAGATATTGTGGTGATGCGGGCTGAAACGGGCGGCGGAGACTAGCGCATCCCCCGGCGCGGTGGAAGCACCGCTCGCCAAGGACCATCCTCAGGTCCCCCGTGCGACAGTCGAGCACGGGGTGGGTCCCCCCGAACGACGACGGCCACCCGAGCGTAAGCGTGGACGTTGACGCAGACGAAAGGACCGATCCACTGGGCTCCATCCGAATCCGCTTGGGCTGGCTTTCTCTGAGGGTCTGCGAGGCGAATCACAGGTCTTCTGCGAACGGCAGGACGCTCGAGGCCTGGTCGACTCCGCCCCGCGCCTCGCAAGCGGACCTCTCCAGGAACCAGGGCTCGGTGTCGTCCTGGTGGTAGGCGAAGAGCTTCTCGGCGCGCGCGGCCAGGTCGTCCTTTGCCGGCAGCAGCACGATTCGCTCCGCGCTCACCCCTGCGAGCAGGTAGGGCATCGCGCAGCTCCCCCCGCCCCTGCACGAGCCCGAGAGGGTCAGGCGTCCGCCCGAGATGCGCACCTGCCAGCTCGGCGGCTTCTTGCCCTTCTCCTGTTCGGCGCGCACCAGCTCGGTGCCCTTGAGCCGGAGCTTGAACGCCTCGCAGCGCACGCCATCGCCGTCGACCAGGGGGATGAAGACCGAGCGCTCCTTGCGAGTGAGCTTCTCGTACTCCTTCAGGAGCGCGCTGGCGTCACCGAGGCGGAGGAAGCCTTCCGGCAACGACGCCTCGCCGTCGAAGGCAACCACCTGCTGCTTCTCCAGCACGCGGGCAGGGCAACGATCCTCCCCACGAGCTTCGGCGACGGGCCGGTCGACCCAGCCCCAGAGCTGCACGCCCTGTTCGCCCTGGGCCACCCGCTGGACCTCCACGCCGTCGGCGTCTCTGCGCGTCTCGAGCACCTCCAGACGGCCGCAGCGGGTCTCGCTGAAGGCGGTGGCCGGCTGCCCCGGCTCGACCAGCAGGAGACGGCGGTGGTCGCGCACGAAGCGGGGGCTTCGGCTCGCCGGTCTGGGGCTGAGCTCTCGAGTCCCCACGGCATCCACCGCCAGGTAGGCCCTGAACGGTCCAGGGGTCGAGGTCCGGCTGAAGTCGCGCAGAACGACCTCGGCGAAGCAGGCGTCCATCGACACCACCGGCAGATAGGTGCCGGGCAGCGCGCGCCCGATCTCCGCTCCGTTCGGAGCCAGGAAGAGGGGCGTCTCGGTCTGTACGTAGAGGCCCAGCCCGCGCTCCTCGCCCGCCACGGTCCCCTTGAGCTCCGGCGCGTAGCCCTCGACCGGGCTCCCGCTCGGGTCGCGCGCGCGGATGCGTCCATCGGCCAGCAGCTCGACGACCAGTGGGTTCCAGACGTCGGAGGCGACCGGTCCGTGGGGCGCCCTCAGGACCTCTCCGCCTCGCAGCCAGACCTGCGCCGGTGCCGTGAGGGCACAGGGATCCAGTGGTCGTGGTGCGGCCGGCCTGGGCGGCGGAGCGGAGGCGCAGCGGGTGAGGAGGGCAGCGAGGAGGAGCGCGAGCGGGAAGCGGCGAGCGGCCATGGCGACCCAAGGTTCAATCGACTTGGGGGTGGCGCGCAAGCCGTGGCAATGGCCGACTCGCCGCACGAGTGCTCGGATCGCGAGGCGCGGGAGCTCATGCAGAGGTGCTGGTCTGGGGCCGATCGCCGGGCTACGAGGAGGCCTTGAGCTTCTCCTGGATCATCGGCAGCAGCACGTCCCAGCGGAGCAGCCCCTCCTTCACGCCAGGCCGGACGCGGACCACCTGACCGCTCTTTCCGATGCTGGATCCGCCCGGGTGGCGCGGGTGCGGCTGGTTGTCCTGGGGATCGAAGAGCCAGCACCTTCCGGTCTCGAGCGCTTTCTTGCCTGCGCCAGCACCGGACGCGTAGGCGGCGATGGCGCCGGCCATCTCGGGCGAGGACATCTGCGGCCCCACGTCGATGCCGGCGGAGCTTGCCTGCTTCTTGAGCACCTCGGCGGCCACCACCCCGCTCTGCAGCTGGCTGGTCGCAGTGTTCGTGCCGCGCTGCCACGGGCCGAGGCCATGCTTGGCGAGCATGCGGTTGCCCATGGAGGTGGTCACGAAGCGGGGGTCCAGCCCGAAGCCGCTCTCCGGCTCCTTGCCGAGCATGCTCTGCCCGGACTCGTTGGCGTGGATGGCCGCCACCATCTCGGCGGGCACGCCCGTCAGCTTCTCGACCTTGCGATACATCGGGGCGAACTGCCCCGTGCGCTGCTCCACACGCTGACCGGGCACGGTCTGGCGAGCCTTGGCTATCGCCGCCGCGTTGGGGGTGAAGGGCAACTGGTTCTGGGTCGCCACGCCGCTCGCCGGCGGGCCGGTCTGGGGTTTCGTCGGCTCGGCGGTGGCGGGTCCTTGGCGCCGTCCGACCGGCTCGTCCATCCCGTCCTTGAATTCAAGGGGTTTGCCGGCGAGCTTCGCAAAGGTCGACGCGTCGACCACGCCCGTCTCGGGAAGGTCGTGGCGTCGCTGGAAGGCCTTGACCGACTCCGCGGTCTTGGGCCCGAAGATGCCATCGACCTTGGTGTCGAACCCAGCGCGTTGGAGCATGCTCTGGAGGTCACGGACGGTCTGCCCCTTGGCGCCCACCTCGAGCTGCGCTCCGTCGCTCTTGACCCGGTCCTGAGGGACCTCTCCCGCCGGCTGCTCAGCGGACCGGGTGCCCTGATTGCGCTGCCTGGCCGGCTCATCCATCCCGTCCGTGAACTCGAAGGGTCTGCTGACGAGCTTCGCGGAGGTCGACGCATCGACCACTCCCGTCTCGGGGAGGTTATGGCGTCGCTGGAAGGTTCTGACCGACTCCGCGGTCTTGGGCCCGAAGATGCCATCGACCTGGGTGTCGATCCCAGAGCTCTTGAGCAGGCTCTGGAGGTCGCGGACGGATGGTCCCTTGGCGCCCATCTCGAGCTGCTTTCCGCTGCCGCTCTGCTCGCGACTGCCTTCGCCGGCCGGCTGCTCGGTGTACCCAGTGGCCTGATTGCGTCCGACGCGAGAGATGGGGGGCATGGTGGGCTTTCGGAAGGTGTCTGGGGTGATTCTCGCCTGCTTTGTCGAGGAGTTGCGCGGGTTTTTTTGCCTCGCCGTCCTTCGCCTGGAGGTCGCGCTTCTCACCCCAGCCGCTGCCCGCACTGCGTGCAGTAAGAG
The DNA here is from genome assembly GCA_016218885.1 of Deltaproteobacteria bacterium. Classification (GTDB taxonomy): domain Bacteria; phylum Myxococcota; class Myxococcia; order Myxococcales; family UBA5297; genus JACRCT01. The sequence continues at coordinate 5,934 of JACRCT010000686.1, forward strand.
ATCCCCAGCCTGGGCACTGCGCCGCAGGCGCGGCAGGCGGAGGCAGCCCCGTTGCTCGGCATGCTCCCGGCCTTGATCACCAGGCATCCCGCGAGCGAGTCGTGCCAGGCCCGCTTGCGCAAGGTGAAGGCGGCGACGAGATACCCGAGCCCGCAGACGGCGCCCGAGACGATCTTCGCGAGGTTGCGCCCCAGCGCCTTCCCGAAGCCCGCCCGCGCCCCTGATTCGTCCACCACGCGAATGCCCAACACCTTCTTTCCCAGGGTCGCTCCGCTAACCGACGACTCCCAGCGGGCGAAGTAGAGCAGCGTCACCACCCCCTGCAGGAGCGCGAACCCGAGGGCGAGCGCCTTGGGATCCGTCCCTCCGAGGAGCCCGAACAGGGCCCGCTGCAACACCGCGAACGGAACGCCGAGCAGGATCCCGTCGATGAGGACCGCCGCGAAGCGCCTCCAGAAGCCCGCGTAGGCAAAGGCCGTGCTCTCGAGGGCGGGCAGCAAGGCTTGCGCCGCTGCCACGGAAGCGACCGGCGCTGGGATAGCAACGGCGACGGGTCGGGGCGCAGGGACCGGCGCCGGCGGGCGAGGCGTCGCGGCAGGGAGGATTGCCTCGCGGGTCTCGGCGAAGCCCGGGACCCCCAACAGCGTGGAGGCGAAGGCGGGATCGGCCGGCGGGGCCTCCTCCTCAAAGCGCAGCGAGGCAGCGCCGATCTGCACGACGTCCCCAGTGACGAGCGGGTGGCGTGAGGCTCGTGCCCCGTTGACGAAGGTGCCGTTCGCGCTGCCCAGATCCTGCAGGATGTAGCGCCCGTTCTCGAGGACCACCGCGGCATGGCGGCGCGAGGCGTTCACGTCGGCGAGCACCACCCGATTGTCCGGCTGCCGCCCGATCGTCACCTGCGCGCCGAGGACGATGGTTCGGTCCGCTCCTCCTTCACGCACGACCAGCTTCGCCATCGCTTCGCTCTCCTTGCTGCCACATTCGGCTTCTGCGCTACCGCTGGCCACCCGCCGCGCGCCAGACGGCATCGGCCTCGGCTCCAGAGGCGCGCAGCCAGTCGCCGGCGGCCGCCTCTCTGGCGAGCTGCTCACGCCGCCGGCGCTCGCGCTCGATCCCCGCCTCCACCTCGGTGAGGGCCCGGTCTTGGACCCCTTCCAGCTCGCGGACCTCGTCCTCGGAGGCTCCGGTCTCGAGGAGCGTCCCTATGGCCTGCAGTCGCTCTACCGGAGTGCTCCCTTGCCGCGCGGTCTGTAGGAGCGCGGCCCGGTCGGGAGCGGTTTGGCGCCCGCGCTCCGCGACCTCCTCGGCGGGCGCCCCCGCCCACGGCTTCGACGACTGCAACGGCTCGACGAGCTTCTCCAGCTCTTCGAGAAGCCCGGACACTCTCGTTGTCGACGCGCCGTTCTCCGAGAGGAAGAGCCAGCCGGCGACCGCTGCCCCGGCGAGCACTACGAGCAGCAGACCTAAACAGCCCAGCCCCGTGCAGCCGCACCCAGACGAGCGGCGCGCGGGCGCCGCTGGAGCTGATGGGACCGATGGGACTGCCGGGATTCCTGGTCCTTCGCCGGGAGCGGGAGCCATCAGGACGAGCGATGCGCCGCATTGGCCGCAGAACACGTCTGCGGGTTCGGGCACGCCGCCACACCGAGGGCACGGTTCGCGTGGGCTCATGGCGAGGCTACCCCTGTCATCCCGCACACGGCTCCGAGCAGCTCTGCCGGGAACGGGGCCGCCGGGGCGATGCCGAGCACCCGGAACTCGACTGCTCTCGCCCCGCTGCCGGCGTACAGGTGCCATACGTTGCGCTTGCCCTCGCTGGTCTTGACCAGCAGCAGGGACAGCGCGCCGCACTCGCGAGCCTCGGTCTGCGCTGCGGCGTCGCGGCCTTTCCACGCGGCGGCGAGCTCGCCGCGGAAGCTCCCGAAGTCCGAGGGCGGGGTGAGCATGGCGTCAGGGCAGGCGAGGACGAAGCGCTTGCCGGCCGACTCGAAGAGCTGGGCGCCGCCGGCGCGCAACCTGCGCGACCACGTTCCGGGCAGGGTCAGCGCATAACCCCCGGGCGAGCGGTACTCGAGCGACTTCGCCTGCCGCCGCCCTGATGGTGGTGCGCTCGTCTTGGGCGGCGGCCCTCGGGGAACGAGCTCCTCCTCCGCGATCGGCTCATCCGCGAACGCCTTGGGCAGGGGCTTGGCCTCCGGTGCCTCCACGCCCATCGCCGAAGGGTCCGGCCCGAAGCGCACCGAGGCGATGAGCTCGCTGTGCTGGCGCTCGAGGAGCGGGGCTATCTCTTGGTTCTTCCGGTTCACGTAGAGGTCGGTGAGGACCGTCACCCATAGGCCCTGCCGCGGATCGAGCTCGATGCTGTAGACCCAATTGATCTTCAGGCCGCTGCCGCTGCGCAGCAGGCTCAGGAAGCCCTTCCTCCCGCCGACCACGACCTCGCTGTGCTTGAACTGCGAGGCCTGGAAGCCCGCCGTCTCGTTGAATTGCTGGATGCGCTCCTCCAGCGAGCGCGGCGGCTTCTCGAGCCGGCGCGTGTAGAACTCGGCGATGATGCCGTCGGTGCCCCACGCCCCCCTCTTGAAGAAGAGCACCGGTCCCATCACCAGATCCTTCTCGCCCTTGGCCGGCAGCGGAGTGTGCGGCCCGGCGCGGTCGTCGTGCACGAAGCCCGAGACAGCGGCGAACCCCTCGGGCAGCGGCCCCCAGCTCATCGTCGTCCCCAGCGGCTTGCCCCTCTGCGGGTCGCCACCTCCTCCCGAGGCCGTGCCCGAGGACGTCGACGCGGCGGCCTCAGGGGGCTCGACCGGGGCCGGCGCGTCGGACTTCGGGACCGTCGGGCCGGCGGCTCCCGGTCCGAGGGTGAAGCTGACCTGTGCCGTCGAGGCGTCGTAGACCCGTTCGGCCCCGGAGTCGGAGAAGCGCAGCTCGACGTGGTAGGTCGTCGGCTCGCGCAGCTCCAAAAGCTTGCGCCGGATGAACTCCACGCGGATGGGTTGGGCGTTCTGCGCCGAGAGGTCGAGGTCGAAGAGATGGGCCGAAGGCCCGCCCGGCCCCGCTTCGCCGTCGACGCTGCGCCCGCCCGTGCCTTGCGAGACCCCGAGCCCGACCAGCGGCTCGTCCTCGAGGAGGCGGATTCGCAGCGTCCCTCGCGCGACCGCCCCGCCGACCGCCTTGTTCTGCGCCATGCTCTTCGTCAGCCGCGCGTGCGAGCCGCGCGCGCGCACCGTGACGGCCAGCTGCTGGCGGTAGACGCCGTCCTTGGTCTCGGACTTCGCGCTCGATGCCACACCCGGCTGCTCGAGGTCACGCCCCTCGGCGTCGCGCAGCTCGAGCTTGACCGGCATCAGCATCAGGTCCGGATAGAAGACCCACGCCGGCGGCCGGATGGGCAGCACCTCCCCCCGCTGCTGCCGCTTCATCCCGCCCGCGCGATAGAACTCGGCCACCTGCTCGGCGGTCGAGAAGAAGACGCCGCTCGCCTGTCGGTAGGCCCCCAGGGTCTCAGGTGGCATGTTGGCCACCCGCTTCATCCGCTTGAGGAAGACGCTGAAGCGCTGGTGCGCCTCGCCCCACAGCTGACGCTCGACCGCGTAGTCGATGGTGCGGCCCTGCGCGAGGTACTCGGACTCCGCCTGATCGGCCTGGCGTGCCGCTGCCTCGAAGGGGAGCAGCTCCGCGTAGGCCTCGGAGCCCCGCTGGCCGACGCCCTCGAGGAAGGGGTGGTGACCGTCGCGCGAGGTCAGCGCGGTCTGGCTGCGCAGCCCCGCGCCCTCGCTGGGGTCGTCGAGCGACTGCGCGTAAGGCGCCGCCGCGACCTCCAGCCCCGCGGCGTCGAGCAGGGCATGGTTGCACTCGTGCCAGTAGGTGTTGCGGTCGGGGCTCGCCGGCCAGTAGGCGCGAAAGAGGTCAGCGGGGAAGACGTAGGGGCCGCCGTCGAGGTGGCTCGGCGCGCCGGCGCCTTCCAGGAAGACGAGGTTGCGCTCGGAGCCGTCGGCGTTGCCCACCGCGCCGGCGAAGAGCACCTCGTCCCCGAGGCTGAACAGGCCGGTGCAGCTCAGGCCGTCGAGCCGGTGCAGATAGAGCAGCGCGCCACGGCGCAGGAAGGATTGGAGAAAAGCCTGGCTGGCGGGAGCCAGCTGCTGGTCGCGCGGCATCCCGCCGAGGATCTCCAGCCGGCGCTGCTCGGTGGGCGGTGGAGCCTGCGCGCTCGAGGTGGCCGGGTCGAGCGCGGTCGCGAAGAGGATCAGGATTGGCGCGAGCCAGATCGCAGGTCGGAGGGACGGCATGGTTGGTGAGGTTTCGCGGGGAGTCGAGGTGCACCTGATGGCCGCTTTCCAAGCCGACGGCCATCGGGCCGGATGCTAGCGTTCGGCACCTCTTCCGCGCAATGCGGGTTTGCTGCGAGCCGTGCCGCGTGCCCCGTCGGATGGCGCCATTCTGGGCAGGCAGGGAAGCGGTTGGGCACTCGCAGCGGTGGAGACCGTGGCCTCGCCCGGCGCGCGTGCCCCGGGGCAGGCATGCCGACTCCCCAATGAGGAGGGCTGAGTGCCGAGGCGACGATTGGGACAGGGCGCGCTGCTGGGGCGGGCCCGAGCGCACTCGGGTGTGCCCAGCTACCTTCCGGTCCTCGATGTCAGTCTGGGCAAGGTCGCAGGCCCCAAGCTCTCCATCGCCTGGCCGAGCGGCCGTGCCGAGCTCTGACCACCTGTCCCGGTAGCGCCAGTAGCGCCCGGCTCTGAATGAGAACCGTGTCTTCGAGCCTCCTCCTCCTGAAAACGACCGCTCGTTCACAATTGGCGCTTTCGAAAAGAGCGCGGCGTGCCGAAGGATCGAAGGGCGCGATCGGCCTCACTCGAAGAGAGGAAGGCGGGAGGGCGCAAAGGGCTGGCTCGCCCACATGGCCCTCGGCGCCTCCCTTGGGCACGCGGGGCTACAAGAATTCCAACGACAGCGCTCGTCGACGGCGCCGCAGGCGTCCGCGAAGCGTCCGAGCGCGGAGGGGAGAGACCATGCTGTCCCGAGTCAAGATCGGCCCCAAGCTCATCGGCGGATTCCTGATCGTCTGCGCCCTGATGGCAGGGATGGGGATCTACGCGCTCGGAAACATCACCCGCATCGCCGAATCCGGCGCGCGCCTCTACGGGCAGATCACGGTCCCCATCGAGCAGCTGATGCAGCTGTCGACGGCCTACCAGCGCTCGCGTTCGAACGTCCGCGATCTCCTCCTGACCTCGGACGTCGGGATTCGGCGCGACTACCTGGAACGGATCGCCTCGCGGATGAGGGAGCTGGACGCGGCCGCCGCCGTGTACGAGCGCACGCTCGTCGATGACGAGGGCCGCAAGGCCTTTGCCCGATACGAGGCGGCAGCCAAGGGCTACCGCGAGGCCCAGCAGCGGGTCCTCACCCTCGCCGAGCAAGGCAAGCGCGAAGAGGCCTACGCGGCGCTGCGCGCGGGGGTTCCCGCGGAAGACGCCGTCCGCGACGCGCTGCACGACCTCGCCGAGGCCAAGGTGACGCTCGGCGAAAAGACCACCGGCGAGGACGCGGCGCAGGCATCGAGCGCCAAGAGCACGACCGCCACGGCCCTCGCAGGGATCGTTCTTCTCGCCCTCGGCCTGGGCCTCTACCTCACCTTCTCGATCACCCGCCCGCTCAAGCAGATGGCCCAGATCGCCAAGGGGCTGGCGCAAGGCAACGTGGACCAGTCCATCGAGCTGCGCTCGGAGGACGAGGTGGGCCAGCTCGCCGACGCCTTCCGTGAGACCATCGACTACATCCAGGGCGTGGCGCGGGGCGCGAAGTCCCTCGCCGCCGGCGATCTGTCGGTGGAGCTCAAGGCGCGCTCGCAGAGCGACGTGCTGGCCCTCGGCTTCGCGGAGGCCGCCCATTCGGTGCGCGCCATGTCCGAGGAGATTCAGCGGCTGGTCGCGGCGGCCAAGCAGGGCAAGCTC
>JACRCT010000063.1 GCA_016218885.1 Deltaproteobacteria bacterium
ACCATCGCCGACGCGACCAGCCTCAACGAGGCCGGCTACGTGGGCGAGGACGTCGAGAACATCATCCAGAACCTCCTTCACAACGCCGACTACGACGTCGAGAAGGCCAGCCGGGGCATCGTCTACATCGACGAGATCGACAAGATCGCCCGGAAGGGTGACTCCCCTTCGCCCACCCGCGACGTGGGCGGCGAGGGCGTGCAGCAGGCGCTCCTGAAGATCATCGAGGGGACGCGGGCCAACGTGACCCCTCGGGGTGGCAAAAAGTACAACCAGCAGGAGTACATCCAGGTCGACACGAGCAACATCCTATTCATCTGCGGCGGCGCCTTCCACGGCGTGGAGAACGCAATCCGACGGCGGGTGGGGGTGAAGGGCCTGGGGTTCGGCGCGAAGATCGAGCGCCGGGACGAGCGCTCCATCGGCGAGCTGCTCACCTACGTCGAGCCGCAGGACCTGATCAAGTTCGGGATGATCCCCGAGTTCGTGGGCCGTCTGCCGGTGATCGCCACCCTGATGGATCTCTCCGAGGACGACCTGGTCCGCATCCTCACCGAGCCCAAGAACGCGCTGGTGAAGCAGTACCAGAAGATGTTCGAGATGGAGAAGGTCAAGCTCAGCTTCTCCAAAGAGGCTCTGCGGGCCATCTCCCGCGAGGCGATGCGCCGCAACTCGGGCGCCCGCGGCCTGCGAGCCATCATGGAGAACGCGATGCTGGACATCATGTACGACGTCCCGTACCGCGAGGGGATCAAGGAGTGCAAGATCACCGAGGGCGTGATCCTGCGCAACGAGGAGCCGCTGCTCTCCTACGAGAAGGAGAAGAAGTCGGCTTGATGAGCCCTTGCAGAGAGGGAACTGTGAGTCGAGGGCCCTGGAAGAGCGGCGCGACCCAAGCGCCGTTTCCCGAGAAACTTATGGCTCATGACTTACAACTCATGACTCCTTTCACCCGTGGTAGACGTGCGACGAGCCGATGCGCCCGTTGCGGCACACCAGCACCACCGCGATGAGGCTGGGCTCCTCGCCGCTCGATGACGAGCGCAGGCACTCCAGGAAGACGCGCTCGCGGTCTGCGGCGAGGTGCTTCTCGTCGTAGCGCAGCGCCGGGTAGCGCGCCATCAGGTCCGACCACCAGCTCTGCAAGCCCTCGCGTCCGCGGATCTCTCCTAGGGTCTGCGGCCTTCGCTCGCGCACCCAGGGGCTGGTGTGCAGGGCGTCGTCGGCGTACAGGCGCGTCAGCCCCGCGGCGTCATGGCGGTTGAGCGCCGCGAGCCAGGCCCGGGCCATCGCCAGAAGCGGAGTGCCGCCGTGCAGCGCCATCCGGCCCAGGTCGATCACGTTTCGCGGACACTCCACCGCCGCGGGGTCGGCAACCCATTGGAACTCGCTGAACTCCTCGTTGGGAGTGATGCGGTCGGTGGCCACCTCGGCTGCAAAGCAGAAGTTCAGGTGCAGCCCCTTGCTGCCGGCCAGGTGCTCCTCGTAGCCCAAGAAGCCCGGCGGGGTGCCCTCGATTCGGCTGAGCTGCAGGAAGGAGCCGACCAGCCCCGTCTCCTCCAGCAGCTCGCGGCGCGCGGCCTCGAGCGGCGTCTCGCCCACGTCCATCTCGCCGCCCACCGGCAGCCAGGTGCCCAGCCGCTTGTGCTTGACCAGCAGGATGCGACCGGCGTTGCGCGCAAAGATGGAGACCGAGAACGCCTGGCGATCAACGCCCACGCAACACCTCCTGATGCCCCACCGGGTCCCGCTCGAGGTTCGGCTCGTCCACGGGCTCGCCATGCTGCAGCAGCATGCGCTGAACCTCTGCTCTGACTTCCCTCGTGAGCCGCGAGCGCTCCTCGGCGGTGTCCTCACGGCCGGGGGGAATGGGCCGGCCGATGCTCACGTAGCCCGTGCCCGGCTTCAGCTTCACCGTTCCCTTGGGGTAGATGTGCCGGGTGCCGCTGACGGCCACCGGGACCAGGGGGATCTGCAGCGCCAGCGCCATGGCCGCTGCGCCCTTCTTGAACGGGCGCAGCTGACCGTCTTGGCTGCGGGTCCCTTCGGCGAAGAAGTGCAGGGAGCAGCGCTGAGCTACTCCGCGCTGCGCATCCTTGAGCCGCCGCATCGTGTCCGAGCGGTCGTCCCTGTCGATGACCACCGTGCCCACCGCGCGCATCGCCGCCCCGAACACGGGGATCTTGGCGAGCGAGCGCTTGGCCACGAAGCGCACCGGCACCGGCAGCGCAGAGCTGACGCAGGGCACGTCGAAGTGGCTCTGGTGGTTGGAGACGAAGACGTAGCGCCCCTGGGGGTCGAGCTGCTCGTCGCCCTCGACCACCAGGTCCACTCCCGACCACAGCAGCACTCCCCGCATCCAGGCCTTGAGCACCGGGTCCTGGATCGGCGGGAACAGGCCGGTGAGCGCCGTCACCAACGGCCCGAGGATCAGCGACTGGCCGACCACCATGGGGGTCGCGAAGGCCAGCTGGGCCTGTCCCTGGATGGCCTGCGGCAATGGGATCCGCAGGCCTTTGTATCTGGCCTGGGGGTTCATTGCGGCTTGCGGCCCACGCGGATGGCTGAATAGAAGAAGCTGCGGTCCGTGGCCAGCAGCTCGCGCTCGAGGCTGGGGTCGAAGTCGAGCTCGGTGATCCAGCAGCGGGGCAGCGGCCGTACGTTGTTGAGCTGGCGCACCAACAGGTAGCCCCCCGGGGCCAGCGCATTGAGCACGGGCTGCGCCATCTCCTCGGAGTCGGACTCGGTCGTCCAGTCGAGGATGTTGGAGAGCATCACCAGGTGGTAGGGGCCGGGGTGCGCCGCGAGCGCCTCGGACACCTTGCCCGTGTGGCAGGTGATCTTTCCCACCGAGCCCGCCAGCCGCTCGTAACGATCGGCGAGGAGGTAGTCGGGCAGGCCTTGGGCGTGGTCGAGCGCGCCGTACCGGCCGCGGAGCACGTGGGACAGATAGGGGTTGGAGGCCGCGTCGGGCTGCGCGAGAGCCCACTCGAAGCGCGCCTGGAAGTAGCGCGGGTAGCTCCCCGGCGGAGCGTGCTGGATGGCGTCGGGGCCGAAGAGCGCCATCAACAGCCGCTGGTGGAAGGTGAGCTCGAAGGCGACCGGCCACAGGTCGGCCCCGGCGATGGCCTCGGCGACCGTGCGGTCGCCGTCGAAGAGTCGCTGGATGTCGTCCTTGGAGACGACGAAGCGCTCGAGGAAGCCCCGCCAGAAGGCGAAGAGGCGCTCGAAGGAGCCGTCGTCGAAGGCGCCGTTGGAGAAGAAGGCCCGCTCCTGCTTGACGAAGGCGCGGTCCTCGGGCGGCAGTGCCTGGGTGGTCTTGCTGATCAGGGCTTCGCGCACCGCCGGCTCGATCTGCGAGATGCCCGTGGCGCGGCAGAAGTCCTTGCGGCTGAGCAGGCGCGCCGCGGCGATGCGGAAGCGCGCCCAGCTCGTCTGGTGCGGGTCGGTGTCGCAGCCGATGAGCGTGGTCAGGTCGGGGCGCGCCGCCAGCTGCAGCAGCGTGCAGCCGGCGCCGGTGATGCCGAAGAAGCGCTTCTCTCCAGGCAACCTATCGAGCAGCCGCTCCTCCAGCCGCGGATCCTCGCGCATCACCGAAAACTGCAGGGCTGAGCGCATGCTCCGCGGCCGGGTCAGCGAGGAGGCGCGGGAGGCTGCGATGGCAGTCGAGATCCCAGGTATCCAGCCGGTTCCCAAGGCGATTGTCCCTTCTGGCACGAGGCCAGTGCGGAAAGTGCACGAGCTTACGAAAAACGGACAGATCCGGCTACCGGCGCGTGAGTGAGCCTTGCCGCAACGGATGGGCAGCCGGCCGCGCACAGCCTGGCAGGCAGGGCGCTCGACCCGGCAGGCCTCTGCCCCGCCGTGTCTCGCTCGCGACGTCTGCTTCTGCCAAGGTCCTTCGGGCGCGATCCCCAAGCGTGCGCGGCGCAGAGGGGTCGGACGCCTTTCTCCCGCGCTTGAGGCCCATCGGATGGGAAGAGTCGGCATCGTGGCAGCACTGGCTTTGGGAGTCTGCTCGTGCGCGGGCGGACGGTCGGCGATGTCCGACCCTGAGGGAGCCGCCGCCCGGGCGAGCCGGACCGACCGCCGGCACACGGTCCGGGCGGTCCTCTCGCAGAACGTGCGGGTCGTCGTGGTGGTGGGAGGCGTGCCGGTGCGCAGCGCCTCGGGTGTCTCGGTGGGTCACACCATGACTCCCGAGGGGGCGCTGACCTATGTGCTGACCAACGCGCACGTGGTGACCCCGCGCGAGAAGGAGGACCCCCGCTTCGTGGTCCTCGTGGACCTGCCCACCGGCGACTCGCAGGAGTTCGCTGCCCGGGTCGTCGCGCAGGGCAGCCTGCCGGATGCGGCCCTGGCCGTGCTCACCGTCGCCGGGGTCGCGCTGGACGCCGCGACGCTGGCGGCTGATGACGAGGCTGGCCTGGGCGACGACGTGGTGATCGTGGCCGCTCCCTATGGCCGCGCGCTCTCGGTCTCGGGCGGGATGATCAGCCAGGTCGAGCTCGGCAAGGATCGCCGCCAGGTGATGCTCAAGACCGACGCCGCGATCGGCTACGGGGCCTCGGGAGGCGGGCTGTTCTCGGTGGAGACGGGCAAGCTGCTCGGCATCGTCGAAGGGTACCGGACGGCGAAGGTCTCCATTCCGTTGGAGAAGGAGACCTACTCGTTCGACGTCCCGATGCCCGGCGAGACCTTCGCCGCGCCGGCGGCCAAGATCCGCCGCTTCCTGGCCGACAAGAGCCTCGGTCACCTCGTGCTGAGCCCCTCGCCGGAGAAGCGGGTGTCGGCCGTGGCGCCCTGAAGAGGTGACGGCGCCCGGCGAAGCGGATCGGCGGGCTGGCGTCGGGAGACGATTGATCGTTACTTCTTGAGTGCAGGGGCCGACTGGACGACCGCCGGGTGAACGCGGCGGCTACACAACCCAAGCCCGCCTTCGCGGGCTGCCCTGAGGCAGGTCTGGCTTGGGTGGCGATACCGTTGCCTGGCGGATTCGGTCTGAGGTCGGGCGCGGGTGATGCGCAAGCCAGCCCGCGCAGGCGGGCTTCGTCTGAGGAGCCTCCGCCTTCAGCCGGCGGTGGGGGAGGCCGCACCGATCAACGAGAAAGGCGGCACTGACGGACGGAAGAATGTGGAACGGCCGCGTCGACGACGGGCCAATGCAACGGCGGCGCACCGACCGCTTTGCACAGGGAACCCCAGGCCACCTCGCCAGCATTGCGAGGGTTGTTCAACTCTGTACGATGGCGGCCCTCCAACGTCCCGGTGAACACGATGAAGCGAGTGGGTTCCTGCTGTCTGCTGCCAGAGCTGCCTCTCCCAAGCCTCGAGCGGGCAAGCGCGGTGGGAAACCCACGATGAGCGGCGCCGAGGGCAAGGGCCGGCGAGGCTGGACGATCGGGCTGCTGCTGCTGCTCCCGCCGCTCATGCTCGGCGGGATGCTCTGGGTTCGGTCGAGCCGTCGGGGACCTGGCACGGGAGCCACGACGGACCAGGGGGCCTCCGAGGTCGCGAAAGCCCGGGAGAGCGCGGTGGCGATCGACTCCTGGGCTGACGGCAAGCCTCGGACGCTCGCGCGCGACTGGTACGACGGCGCGGCCACCTTCCAGGAGCTCTGCTTCCACGCAAAGGGCGGGCACTTGCTCGGCTGCGGCGTGCTTCGCGACGACGAGCCTTGGGAGGGGACCTTCGTCGACTGGGGAGGCGAGGGCGAGAACCGCAGCCCTTTCCAGATTCGGATCTACAAGCAGGGCAAGCGCCACGGCACCTGGCGCACGTTCCTGCCCACCGGAGAGATCGCCATCGAGATCGAGTACCAGGACGGCCTGGCCGCCTCGCGCAAGGTCCGTGGCCCTCATGGCGAGCTGCAGGCCGCGCCCGAGAGAGCCGCGCACCTTCCTCCAGGCACCATTCCCCCTCGACCCAGCCCCCGGCCCCCACCGCCATGAAGGCCAGCGACCGCATCGTCCGCGCCTCGCTCACGGCGATGGGCGTCGACCTCACGCTCATCGCCATCAAGGCCATCCAGGCGGCGGCCACGGGGAGCCTCGCGCTGGTGGCCGACGCCTGGCACAGCTCGTCGGACCTGGTGGTCTCCCTGGCGGTCCTCGTAGGCGTCCTGGTGCGTCGCCGCTCCGAGGCGGCAGCCGCTCCCTCGGTCTTCCTGGCCGGCGCAGAGGGCGCAGCGACACCGGCGACGGGCGCCACTCGCTCGGGCGGCCGTCTCGAGTCGTGGATCGCCTATGCGGTCTCCATGGCCATCCTCTATGTGCCCTACGAGATCGTCACCAGCATCCGCGAAGGGAGTGGCCGGCCCGTTCAGCGCGTGGGCATCGCCGTGGTCGGGTTGCTGGCGTGCATCGGTCTGAGCTGGTTCGCGGCGCGGCTCAAGCTGACCGTAGGCAAGGAGGCCGACTCGCCCACCTTGGCCGCCGACGGCTGGCATAGCTGGACCGACATGCTGAGCTCGGTGGCCGTGCTGCTGTCGGTCATGGGCGGGCTGGCCGGGGTGAACATCGACTCCCTCGTCGCCGCGGGCATCGCCGCGCTGATCGGTCTGACCGGCTTGGAGCTGCTCGCGTCCTCCGTCCTGGGGCTGATTCGAGGGACCGCGCCGCAGCCGGTCTCCATCGGCGCCTGGCTCAAGGCGCGCCTGAGCGTGAGCTCGCCGCCAGGGGCTGAAGAGAAGCCCGCCCCGGCGGTGGAGGGCCCCGGGCTCACCCCGCCTGCCACAGCTCCGGCTCCGGCGCGGTCCTTGGCTTGGCTGCGTCTTCGCCTGCCTCGGCGCGCGCCGGCTCTCTTCGCCGGGCTGGCCGCCGTGGTGTGGCTGGCCTCAGGGCTGATCCTCATCGAGCAGGACGAGGTGGGGATCCGCCTGCGCTTCGGAGCGCGCGTCGCCCCCGAGCTCGAGCCCGGGCTGCACCTGGTGCTTCCCTGGCCCCTGGAGACCGTTCGCCGCGTCCCCAGCTCGATAGCCCGCTTGGAGATCGGCTTCCGCTCCGTCTCGGGAGTCCAGTCGAGCGAGCTGCTGTGGGACGCCACGCGCGCCGGCGGTGGCGGGGTTCGCCTGGAAGACGAGTCGCTGGCCCTGACCGGGGACGAGGGCGCCGTCGCCGTCTCCTTCGTCATCCACTACCGCGCCAGCGACCCGGTCCGCTTCGCCATGGGCGCCAATGGGGTCGAGGGTGTGCTGCGCTCCCTGGCCGAGTCCCAGGTGCGCGAGACGCTGGCGACCGAGCCGGTCGATCGCCTGCTCACCGAGGACCGCGCCGCCCTGTTCAGCAGGGTCCGGGCGGGCCTGGTGGAGTCGGTGGTGCGGCTGAAGCTGGGCATCGAGATCGTCAACGTTCTGTGCCGGGAGCTGCATCCGCCCTTCGAGACGGTCTCCGCCTTCCGCGACGCCTTCACCGCGCGCGAGGACCAGCTCAAGGTCCTCAACCAGGCGGAGGCCTACCAGAACGAATCGCTTCC
>JACRCT010000680.1 GCA_016218885.1 Deltaproteobacteria bacterium
CTCAGCGGCGCGGAGGACAACGCCAGCTACGTGCTCAGCATCCGCTCCGAGCGGGGCTTGGAGATCTCCACCGTGAGCCTGCCCGACGCCATCGTGGGCAAGGCATATCTGGCGAACCTGGCGACTCGAGTGGCGGACCCGACCTCCCCGATCGTCTGGTCGACCACCTGCACGCCTCGCTACAACGATCAGAACGAGCTGCTGCCCTGCCGGCAGGCGCTGCCGCCGGGGATCGTCTTGAGCCCCGAGGGGGCTCTCGCGAGCGTCGAGGTCTCCAACTGCGCCTTGCCGGTGGATGCGCCGGTGGGCTGCCCGGAGGGGCTCGCTTGCGCCAGCGACGGCCACTGCGTGATTAAGGCGCCCGACGCCGACGAGTCGGGCCACATCCCCGAGCGGACCGTCTACTCCTTCTTGGTGCGCGCGGTGGAGACCAAGACGCAGCGCACCGCCGTGCGAGCATTGTCGATCACCGTCCGCGTCGACCAGGCGCTTCCCTCCATTCCCTTATCGGAGGGCTGCTCGGCAGGTGCGGGCGAGGCAGGGCTGCTCTCCATGGTGCTGGGGCTGCTCCCCTGGCTGCACCGCCGTGGCGGTGCTCGGAGAGCTTCACGCCGTCGCGGGCTCGCCCTTGTCGGGCTGCTGGGCGGCCTGGCGCTGCTGGTCGGTCTGCCTGCCTGTGATGACCAGCCGGACCTCCAGAAGCAGGTCAGCCGATGCGACAACGTCACCTGCGATTCCGGCCTGGAGTGCGACCCTGGCGACGGGATGTGCAAGTGCGGCGGCGAGGGTGGGACGTTCTGCCAGTCTGGCGGGGTCTGCACCAGCGGCGTGTGTGTCTACGCCTGCGAGGGGATGGTGTGCGACCGCGGGATGAGCCTCGACGTGCTGGACTGCACCTGCAAGTGCGGCTTGACGCCCTGTGAGTCAGGGCAGGCCTGCGACGCCGCGACTCGCACCTGCTACCTGGACACCAGGTGCCAGGGGGTGAGCTGCGCGGGCGGGATGAGCTGCGACCCCGCCGACGGAAGCTGCAAATGCGGCGCGGCGGCGTGCCCGGAAGGTGAGGTCTGCAAGGCTGGGGCGTGCACCGCCGATCCCTGCGCCGGCGTGTCGTGCACGGGCGGGGCCTTGTGCGACGGCGCCGATGGAGTGTGCAAGTGCGGCGGCACGGCGGGCCGCGCCTGCAGCTGGGGCGAGCTGTGCTCCTGCCCCGCTGGTTCCTCCTGCCAGGACACGGAGCGCCGCTGCGCGGTCTCGGCACGTTGCGTGGGGGTGGTCTGCTCCAGCGGAGCGACGTGCGATCCGGCCGATGGGCAGTGCCGCTGCGGCGGACCGGGTGGGCCGGTGTGCCAGTTCGGGCAAAGCTGCGACGTGCTCCGCCGGGTTTGCCTAGGCGGAGACCGCTGTGCGGCGGTGGTGTGCAAGGAGGGCCTCTCCTGCGATCCCGAAGACGGTCGATGCAAGTGCGGCGGCATCAACGGCGTCAACGGCGAGGTGTGCGAGACCGGCGACATCTGCGCGCACTTCATGGCGGCGACTCGATGCGTGATGTCCTGCGACCCGCGCACCCAAGGCTGCGCGACCGGCGAGGCCTGCTACTACGACATGCACGCCCGGGTGTCCTTCTGCGGAACGCAAGGTCCCAACGCGCAGGAGGGCTCGGGCTGCCGAACCCTGGCCGACTGCGGCAAGGGGCTTCACTGTGTCCAGCTGCCCAATCAGACTGGCAATTGCCGCCGCTACTGCAATGTTCCCGACGGCGCGAACGGCTGCCCGCAGGCCGGTGGGGTCCAGGAGTGCATCCAGCTGGAGGGCGCGGAGGAGAACGTGGGAGCCTGCAACTTGAGCCGTTGAGCCCGCTTTGCCGACAGGTTTGATGGGGAGGCCCCGCCGTTCCGTGACTGGATCGGGCGGGGCCTTCCCCGTTTCGTCGGAAGGCAAGGACCCCGACCGCCGCGCGCGCGAGGAGCGGAGGCCATGACCGACGTGGAAGAGAGCAGGAACGCAGCCGCGAACGTGGTCGTGCTGGTGACGGCGCCATCGCCTGAGAAGGCCCAGGAGATCGCTCGCACCCTGGTCGAGGAGCGGCTCGCCGCCTGCGTCAACACGATAGGGGCCGTGCGCTCGACCTATCGCTGGGAGGAAAAGGTTCAGGACGACGTCGAATCGCTGCTGGTCATCAAGACGCGGACCGAGGCCTTCGAGCGGCTACGTGCTCGAGTCCTCAGCCTGCACCCGTATCAGTGCCCGGAGGTCATCGCGCTACCCATCGTGCTGGGCCACGCCCCCTACCTCGAGTGGTTGGGGGCCAGCGTGGGGCGAGTGAGCTGAACGGGCCAGCCGGCAAGGGCTAGCGCTTCTTGAAGAGGGCCTCGAAGGCGGCCTTGGCGCGATCGGCGTCGCTCTGCTGCTTGGAGCGCCCCGGCCCGGGCATGAAGAACTCGCAGAAGCTGCCGCGATCCTTGTCGCGGGGCGGGTCGGCCTGGGGCTCGCGGCACTCCGGGGTGGACTCGGGCTCGAAGAGCCGGCACTGCAGGCAGCAGCGCAGATCCGTCCCGCACTGGGAGCAGACGTCCCGTCGGCCCAAGGGGCCCGGGAACTCGTTGCCGGCGCCGCATGAATGGCAGGTCACGAGCATGGTCCAACCCATTAGCAGGCGGCCCGGTTTGGCTCAAGGTGCCTCGTAGAGGCTTGTCCAGGTAGCAAGCGCTTGGCTAGACTACCCGCCTTCGATTGGAGCGTGCCTCATGGAGCTTCGTCCCCTGCTTGCCGCCGCAACGCTCGTCCTGTCGCTGGTCCTACCGGCCGTCGGCTGTGGGGCCGACCTGCCGATGACCGCCGAGGAGTTCGGCCTGTGGCGCGACTATCAGAGCGCCATCTCCGACCCCCGCGTCCAGAAGATGCCCGAGAAGCAGCGACTGCCGGCCATCGCCAAGAACTTCCGTGCCGCGGAGAAGACGCTCAAGGAGGCAGTCGAGAAGGGAGAGCAGTACGGCGAGGGCATCGGGGCGCAGGTCCAGGCGCTCACCCGCGGCGCGCTCTCCTCCTCGGATTTCGCCGCCCGCATCAAGGAGGTCAGGGTCGATACCTCCGCAGCCCACGTCGTGGCCTACGTCACCTGGGTCGCCACCACCCACGAGACGATCGATCGCGAGGCTTGCCAGGCCGCGTCCAAGGTCTTCAAGTCCAATGGGTTGATCAAGACCTTGAAGATCGAGGTGCTCGATCCGGACGACGAGAAGAAGCGGCTCTTCGAGGCGCTCATCGGTCGAGAGAATGCCGGGCGGATCGATGAGGAGCGCATCGTCGATTTCGCCTCGACCCGCTATCGAAGGCTCTTCGAGAAGGTCAAGCGCGCTGATCCCTGAAGCCTGAACCTCTCAACTCCGCATGATCCTTGGGCAATCGGGGGAATGGCCGCAAGGTGGCCATCCGATTGACCGAATTGGATTATCCGGCCTAAAATCGGCTGGTTAGCGACGCATCGCCCCGTCGGGGCCAGACCTGCCCGGGAGGGGCGTGCGCGGCAGTCTCGAGGGCGAATGAAAAAGCCGATTCCGTTCGGGAAGTACCTGCTGCTCGAGCGCATCAACGTGGGCGGGATGGCCGAGGTGTTCCTGGGGAAGGCCTTCGGCGTCGAGGGATTCGAGCGCCTGTTGGCCATCAAGCGCATCCTCCCAACGATGGTGGAGGACACCGAGTTCATCGAGATGTTCATCGATGAGGCGAAGATCGCGGTGCAGCTCACGCACGCGAACATCGCCCAGATTTTCGATCTCGGCAAGGTCGGGGACGCCTACTTCATCGCGCTCGAGTTCATCCACGGCAA
>JACRCT010000681.1 GCA_016218885.1 Deltaproteobacteria bacterium
CGACCATCGGCGTCGAAGAGCCGAACCCGGACATCCCGAAGGTCACCGAGCTCGAGCTCGAACCGCGATTGCGGTGGAACCGCATCGTCCGCGGCATCGGCACGGCCCAGCTCGAGCACGCCGGCGTCACCGAAGAAGGCTCTCGCCGAATACTCGAGTTGGGCCGTGCCTCCAACCACAGCCGCGACACCCACCTCACCGATTCCAGCGTCGGGAACGATCGGCTGCGCCAGACCACCGTCTTCGATCTCCAACGCTATCCCGGACGAGATCTGCGAATCCGCGCGAACGCTGGGCGAACCCGGTGGGTTCGAAGACGCATCACACGCGGTCAGCAGCGCGAGCACCGAACTCGAGACCACCAAACGCCTGAAGCAGGCCCTGCGGAAGGACAAGAACATGGGCCGGAGCATATGCCATCGCGGGCTGCTCCCATTGGACCTCCGACCGGGTCCAGCGTCCGATAAGATGCATTATGTCAACTGCCCAGCCGGGCTCAACCAATGGAATCCAGAGCCCTTTCTCGCTGGGCGTCGCAGTGCTTCGCCACCAGACCTCACTTCTTCGGGCGTCTGCGCCGGCTCTCCCTCGCGGCAACCTGCCGAGGTGCCCGACGCTCCCCCTGCGCCTTCTGCTTCGCCTCGTCGATCGAGCGCTGGAGCACTTCGGCGAGGTCGACGACCTGGGCCGGCGCCGCCGCGGGTGCCTTTGCCGGCGCGGGCAGGCCCGCGAGCTTCTCCTGGATCATCTGAGAGACCCGCTCGTGGTAGTCGTCCCGAAATGCCTGCGGGTCGTACGGGGCGCTGAGCTGGTCGATGAGCATCAAGGCCAGCTCGAGCTGTTTCTCGGGCAGCGGCCCCCCCTCGCTCGGAATACCCAGCGCCTCGGCGCTTCGAAGCTCGCTGGCGTAGCGAAGCGTCGACATGCACAGCGCGCCTCCAACCAGGTGGACCGCCGCGACGTACTCGCGCTCCCTCAGAACCACGCGCCCGATCCCGACCTTCTGGGAGCGACGCAGCGCCTCCCGTAGAAGCGCGTAAGCCTTCTCCGCTCCCTTGGTCGGCTCCAGGTAGTACGGGGTCTCGAAGAAGACCGGGTCGATCTCCTCGCGCCTGACGAATTGCTGCACCTCCACCATCCGGCTCGCCGCCCGCTCGATGCGGTCGAAGTCCCCGTCCTCCACGACCACGAACCGGCCCCGCTCGTACTCATAGCCGCGAACGATGTCCTCGTAGGCGACCTCCTTCTCCTCGAGGCTGCAGAAGCGGCGGAACTGGATGGGCCCTTCGTCAGGCCGGTGCAGCATTCGAAAGCTGAAGCGCTCGCTCTTGGCCGCCAGGTAGAGCTTCACCGGGATGTTCACGAGGCCGAAGCTGATGGAGCCGGTCCAGATGGGACGCATGAAGGCAACTCCCCGGGCTGCTCGGCGGCAACGACGCCCTCCAGAACGCTAGCGACGAGGCCGAGCTTCGGTGAGCGCCGGGAGGCGCACGCCTTTGGTAGGCAGATCGTTCAGTGACTCCAAGGACCGTTTGAACGCAGTGTCGAGCGCTCCCCCGCGTGGGTTTCTCCCGTTGGGCACACCCATTCCTACCGGGCAATCGTGCAGCCGAGCGGAAACCTGATGCCCCCCTT
The DNA here is from genome assembly GCA_016218885.1 of Deltaproteobacteria bacterium. Taxonomy (GTDB): domain Bacteria; phylum Myxococcota; class Myxococcia; order Myxococcales; family UBA5297; genus JACRCT01. The sequence continues at coordinate 1,636 of JACRCT010000681.1, forward strand.
TACCGCCGCGGATCCCACCCGGGGCGGCATTTGTTACTGCCTTGGGAGCCTTTCGTCGGCCACCGGACCACGCAAGGGCCCGCGCTCAGGGGGCGCCCCTTGTTTGCGCAACGCGGCATGGACGTTGCTCACCAGGCTCCCAGTCGCGCCTCCCGTCGAGGCCCGCGCGAGTAAGGAGATGGAATGCAGCTTTCGACCTTGCCGACGTCTTCTGGTTCTCTGGCGATGTACCTGTCGGAGATCAACCACTTTCCGCTGCTCACCCAGGAGAACGAACAGCTGCTCGCTCGCCGCTATCGGAGTGACGGCAACCTTCAGGCGGCACACACGCTCATCACCTCGAACCTGCGCTTCGTGGTCAAGGTCTCGTACGAGTACCGCTCGTACGGCATCCGCATGGCCGACCTCATCCAGGAGGGCAACATCGGGCTGATGAAGGCCGTACAGAAGTTCGATCCCGACAAGGGCATCCGGCTGATCTCCTACGCCGTCTGGTGGATTCGCGCGTACATCCAGAACTACATACTCAAGAGCTGGTCGCTGGTGAAGCTGGGAACCACCCAGGCCCAGCGCAAGCTCTTCTTCTCCCTGGCCCGGACCAAGCGCGAGATCGAGAAGCTGTCCACTCCAGGCGAGACCGCACACGACCCGCGCCGCATCGCCAAGAAGTTGCGGGTCAAGCCCGCCGAGGTCATGGAGATGGAGCAGCGCATGGAGGGGCGTGACCTCTCCCTCGACGCCCCCATGGGCGACGATGGTGGCAATACCCACGTCGACTTCGTGGTCTCCAAGTCGGCGATCCAGGACGAGGAGTTGGGCGCCAAGGAGGAGCAGGAGATCGTCACCAGCCGCGTCGAGGTGGCCCTCTCCCGGCTCGACCAGCGCGAGCGCTTCATCATCGAGAAGCGGGTGATGAGCGACAAGCCGATGACCCTCAAGGAGCTCGGCCGTCACTTCGGCTTCTCCCGCGAGCGCGCGCGCCAGCTCGAGATCCGCGCCAAGGACAAGCTCAAGCAGGAGCTCGCGGTGCTGGTGGGAGATCTCGCGTCGGAGGGGCCGCCGCAAGCCCGGGCCGCCGGCGCCTGAATCACGGCAGATCGGTGATGCGGACCGGACGGCCCTGGGGTTCCAGGGCGTCCGAGGCCACGACCCGCTTCGCAGAGAGCGCATTCCACGCGCCCCGCGCCGAGGGCGCAGAAGAGCGCCGAATGGACGATCCCGCGAGGCAAAGGTGCAGCGAGGGTCGGCGCCCAGGAAGGCGCACCCGCCATCGGTCCGCTTTGCGGGCCAGCGCCTCCCCTCCC
>JACRCT010000676.1 GCA_016218885.1 Deltaproteobacteria bacterium
CTGGGCTCGAAGGCGCGCTTCCTCGTGGCAACTCAGGGCCCCCTGGGCGAGCCCTTCCTGGAGATCGACCCTGGGCCCACCTCTGCCAACCTGCTGCAGGCCGGCGCCGTGGCGCGAGGGACCGACCCGCCCCGAATGGATCTGCTGACCTCCAAGCTCTACTCCTTCGTCGACGAGGCCACCCGCATGCTCGGCTCGGGCTCGGATGCCCAGACCGTCGTCCATCGTGTCACCCGGCTGGCCGAGAAGGCCGAGGGGACCCTCGACGAGGCGGGGCCGGCGGTCCTCACTGCGGTGAAGGACCTCTCCGAGGCAGCGCGCGAGCTCAAGGCGCTGGCGCACACGACGTCCGGGCTGGTGAGCGAGAAAGGCTCGGGGCGGCTGATGCTCGACGACCTCGCGGCGGTCAGCGCCCAGCTGCGCAAGGACGTGCCCTCCATCTCCGAGCGCGCTCAGAAGGCCGTCGACGGGGCTGCGGCGGTCGCCGGCGCGCTCACTCCCGAGGACGGCCAGCGCCTGCGCGACGCCATCGCCCGATACGAGAAGGCAGGGGCGACGCTGGGCGAGGTGGCTTCACGCGCCGACCGCCTGCTGGCCCGCATCGAAACGGGAGAGGGCACGATCGGCGGGCTGAACAAGGATCCTGCGGTCTACCAGGACCTGAAGTCGCTGGTGACCGACTTGAAGAAGCACACCTGGAAGGTGTTGTGGTAGGATTGACCGCCCCCCCTCCCTCCCCCACCGTCGATCCTTTCCGTCCCGGGCCTGATCAGTCGGGCCATAGCCAAGCGGGGGCGCGCGGAATATAACAGCGCGCCTTTTGCCTTTCCTTCAGGAGCCGGCCCCTAAGCCGCAAGACATCTCGAATGATCAGCCGCGAAAACCTCCGCAACATCGCCATCGTCGCCCACGTCGACCACGGGAAGACCACGCTCGTCGACTTCATGCTCCGCCAGGCGGGCATCTTCCGGACCAACGAGCACCTGGTCGAGCGAGTGATGGACTCGAACGATCTCGAGCGCGAGAAGGGCATCACCATCATGGCCAAGAACACGGCCGTGACCTTCAAGGGCGTGAAGATCAACATCGTCGACACCCCCGGCCACGCCGATTTCGGCGGCGAGGTCGAGCGCGGCCTGCGCATGGTGGACGGCATCCTCCTCTTGGTGGACGCCGCCGAGGGCCCGCTGCCCCAGACCCGCTTCGTGCTCAGCAAGGCCCTGGCGCTGGGCCTGAAGACGGTGGTGGTGATCAACAAGATCGACCGCCACGACGCCCGCCCGCGCGAGGTGCTCGACGCCGTCTACTCGCTGTACATCGATCTGGGGGCCAACGAGGAGCAGCTCGACTTCCCGGTGATCTTCGCCATCTCCCGCGAGGGCATCTCCTCGACGAGGCTGGAGGAGAAAGGCACCAGCCTGCAGCCGCTCTTCGAGGCCATCGTCAGCCATCTTCCACCGCCGCCACCCCCGCTGGGCGAGCAGCTGCAGCTCCTGGTGGCCAACCTCGACTACGACGACTACGTGGGGCGCCTGGCGATCGGCCGCATCGCCGCCGGGGTCATCCACCAGGCCGACCCGATCGCCGTGGTGCGCAAGGAGGGCAAGATCGTCAACGGCAAGGTGGTCAAGCTCTACTCCTACGACGGGCTGAAGCGCTCCGAGGTGAGCGAGGCTCCGGCGGGAGAGATCGTGGCGGTGGCCGGGGTGGACGACATCGGCATCGGCGACACCATCTGCCACGCCACCGCCCCGGTGGCGCTCAAGCGCATCGACGTCGACGAGCCCACGATGTCGATGGTCTTCAAGGTCAACGACGGGCCCTACGCGGGCCGCGAGGGCAAGTACGTCACCAGCCGCAACCTGCGCGAGCGCCTCTTCCGCGAGGCCTACAAGAACGTGGCCATCCGCGTGGAGGAGACCGACACCGCCGATTCATTCAAGGTGGTGGGCCGCGGCGAGCTGCAGCTGGCGGTGATCGTCGAGACCATGCGCCGCGAGGGCTACGAGCTGACCGTCTCCAACCCCGAGCCGATCATCAAGGAGATCGACGGGGTGGTACACGAGCCGATGGAGCTGTTCTACTGCGACGTGCCCGACACCGCGGTGGGCGTGGTGACCGAGCGGCTGGGGCAGCGCAAGGGCCGCATGACCGACATGGGCCAGCTGGGCAGCGGGCGGACCCGGCTGATTTTCCGCATACCCTCGCGAGGGCTGGTGGGCTTCCGCAGCGAGTTCATGACCATCACCCGCGGCGAAGGCATCATGTCCACCCAGTTCGACGGGTTCGAGCCGTGGTTCGGCTACATCAACAAGCGCCAGACCGGGGCCATCATCGCCGACCGCGAGGGCGAGACCATCCCCTACGCCATGTTCAAGGTGCAGGAGCGCGGGCAGCTCTTCGTGGGCGCCAACGTGCTCGTCTACCGGGGGATGATCGTCGGCGAGCACCCGCACGGCAACGACATCGACGTGAACATCTGCCGCGAGAAGAAGCTCACCAACATCCGCGCCGCCGGGCGCGACGAGAACGTGATCCTCTCCCCGCCCAAGGAGATGACCCTCGAGAAGTCCATCGAGTGGATCGGCTCCGACGAGCTGGTGGAGGTCACGCCCAAGAGTATCCGCATGCGCAAGCGCATGCTCGACCCCAACGACCGCTACAAGGTGGAGCGCGACCGCAAGCGCGAGAAGGGCCTGATCGACTAGGCCTGGACTCCAGAACTCAGCTGTGCAGGGGCGGGCCTTCGTGCCCGCCCTTGTGCTTTCTAGAGCTGGCACCTGAAGCTCCCCGCCTCCTGGGGGCGAAGGCGTCTCGCCTTCGCCGAGCGCGGGCGCAGCTCCAGGCCTTCCCTTCAGGGCAGCTGGAGGATTCAGAAGAGGCACCTGCGGGCAGGACGCAGCCTCCGGTGACCCCCCAACTCGAAGGGCCTCCAGGTTTCCCTGGAGGCCCTTCTGGTTCACTGTGGAGCTGGTCAGGATCGAACTGGCGACCTCCTGAATGCCATTCAGGCGCTCTCCCAACTGAGCTACAGCCCCATGAACCTCACTGCGACTACCTCGACACCTTCTTCTTCGGCGGGGCGGCGGGCTTCTTGTGCTTCTCGGCCAGCGCGTCCGCTTCCTTCAAAATCGCTGCGATGTCCGCCTGCTGCCTGAGCAGCTCGACGTCCTTCGCCTTGACCTCGCCCAGGCTCCGCTTCAGGGCCGGCGGTGCGCTCAC
>JACRCT010000688.1 GCA_016218885.1 Deltaproteobacteria bacterium
AGCCTTCTTCGGTGACGCCGGCGTGCTCGAGCTGGGCCGTGCCGATGCCGCGGACGATGCGGTTCCACCGCAATCGCGGTTCGAGCTCGAGCTCGGTGACCTTCGGGATGTCCGGGTTCGGCTCTTCGACGCCGATGGTCGCGCCATGGCCTCCCATGATCGGCTCGTGATTGGAAAGCCCGTCCTTCCTCGCTGAGCCGGCAGAGCCGTTGGAGATGGCTCTGACTGCGTGAGGGCCCATCCATCAACGCCATCCGATTGAGCTTTCGCAGCGACCCCTGAGGCAGCTCACATCGGCTTGCGCCGGCTAGCCTCAGTATTCGCCGCGCTGGAGTGCCTCGATGAACGGCTTGTCGGCCTCGCAGAACGCGAGATCCCCGAGCCGGTCGACGGCTACCCACTGCAGCTGCTGCGCGTGCAGCGCTCGAGGCTCGCCCTCGACGATTCTTCCTGCGAGCAGCACCAGCTCGACCTCGAGATCGGAATAGACGTGCCGTACCTCATCAACCTGGCGGATGACCTCCACCGCCACGTCCATCTCCTCACGGCACTCGCGCGCCAGCGCCGACACGTCCGACTCGCCGGGCTCGACCTTGCCGCCTGGAAACTCCCAGAGCAACGCACGGGCACCCTGCGGGCCGCGTTGCTGCACGAGGACTTCGCCGCTCCCGTCCCGGCGCAGCAGCGCCGCCACGACGCGTACCCGTCTCGGCGGCGATAGCTTGGGCCCAGGAGTACCTTGCGGGAGCTTTGGCTCCGTCCCCGTCACGGACGTCCCCGGGCCTCGATAGCCATCTGGTAGACCACTCCGCGATTCGAGAGCACGCAGGCCTGGGCGCCGTGCACATGGGGCCGAGCCCAGACCCCACGTCCGGGGTCGAAGGACTGGCGCAGGCGGCCGGTGCCGCCGTCGAAGAACATCAGGGGCCCTGAGCCCGTGGATGCGAGCACCAGGCCGCTGGCTACCGCCATCCCGGACACGAACTGGTCAGTGCCCAGGCGCTCGCTCCAGCCGACCTGTCCCGAGCGCCCGTCGAAGGCGGAGATGAAACCGTTGCCTCCGGCGAAAAGCCGCTTGCCGCCCTCGCCCATCGCCAGCGCGCTGATGCCCGCGCGCGGCGCAGTCCAGATGAGCTTGCCGGTTCCAGCCTCGAGAGCAAAGAGCCCGGTGGCGAAGGAGGCAAAGAACACCCGCCCCTCTTCGTCCATCACCGGCCCGGCATCCACGTCGGCAAAGGGCTTGCCGCCGCCGAGATCCTTGGCCCACTGCAGCACGCCGTCCTTGGAGTCCAGAGCTACCGCCCAGCCATCGGCGAACCCGGCGAAGACCCGGCCCTCGAAGACCACCGGACGACCGGCGCCACGGACCGTGAAGTCGGACGGCTGGTCTCGTCGGTACTGCCAGCGCCAATCGCCCTTGGCCTGGTCGACGGCGAAAACCGTGTCCGCGGAGGACATGACGATGACCAAGCCCTCGGTTACCACGGGCTTGGTGACGATCTCCTCGGCCGAGGCATACTCCCAGATCACCTTGCCCGACGCGGCATCCAGAGCCAGCAGCTGTCCCTTGGAGGCGGCTACGTAGAGCCGACCGTCGGCCAGGGTCGGCCCCGCGTCGAAGGCGCTCTCGACCGCGTGCTCCCAGAGGAATCGACCTTGGCTGTTGAACGCGCGGACCTTGCCATCGGCAGTGCCGACGAAGACGTGATCGGTGCGCGGGTCGACCTCCGGCTCGCCAGGCTCGACGGGGCGGTAGGGCAGCGCGAAGGTCTGATCCGCCCGAGCCCACCAATCGATGGAGTAGACGTGCTCGGCGCCCGCCGCCGAGCCTGGGCTCGAACGCTGGGCGGGGCAGAGCCCGGCCATGCTCTTGCGGGTCTCGGCGCAGCCAGCCACGAGCAGGGCGGCAACGGCGAGCGCGGCGATGCCGACGAGGCGACGCGCCATGCGGCTCCTCACTTCTTGGGCGGCTCCTCCGCCGTCGTCTTGGAATCCGGCTTGGCCTTCTCGGGCATCGGAACGCCCTGCATGGCCAGCAGCGCCAGCCGCTCCTCCGCCTCGCGGGCGGCGGGGGCCTCCTTGAACTCGTCCTTGAGCTTCTGGAAGGCGGCGGCGGCTTCCGGCTTCTTGCCTTGTGCCTCGAGCAGCCGAGCCTTGTGATACGCGGCGCGGGCCTTGCCCGGCTCCCCTGCTGCCTCGCGGCTCATCTTCTCGAAAGTCTCGATCGCCTTGTCGAGCTCCTTCTTGGCCTCGTAGACGTATCCGCGCCCTTCCAGCGCCAGCATGCGCAGCGGGTCGCTCGCCGGGGCTTCGGCAAGGAACTGGTCATAGCCCTTGGCCGCCTCGTCCAGCTTGCCCAGCTGGAATTGGGCGTCGGCCCAGAACAGGGTCGAGGTGCGGGCCGCCGGAGAGCCGGCGTGCTGGGTGCGCACCTCTTCGAGCGCCTTGGCGAGGGCCTCGTTCTTCTCCTTGAAAGTCTTGAACTTTTCGGCGGTCGGGTCCTGCTGCAACGCATCGAGCGTGCCCTCGACGGGCCGGTGAGCGAGCGCCAAGGCGCTGGCCAGGGCACCGCCCGCCTCGCGGCCCTTGGACTGGCCCGTGCGGACGATGAGGGCGGCGACGATGAACAGCGCGAACGCCCCAAGCAGCGCCAGGCCAATCACCTTCTGGTGCTCCATGGCCTTGGCCCAGAAGGCGCTGGTCACGCGCACGAAGGGATCGGGGTTGCGGATCTCCTTGCGGGAAATCTTCTCGGTGGACACCTGAAGGCTCCTTCGGCCCGCAAAGGAAAAAGATGGGCCGCGGCGGTTTTGACGGACGCGGGACTCTAGGGGGCTTGGCTCTTGGCGTCAACGCGAAACAAGCTGATTCGCTTCGGGAAACCGCCCTTCCCTCCGGTGCTGCCCATTCTTTCTGGCCGGCG
>JACRCT010000689.1 GCA_016218885.1 Deltaproteobacteria bacterium
GATGACCGATGACAAGGTGGCCTACCGCGCGGTCTACAGCGTCGCGGTCTGGCGCCGGATCTCGGTGGCCACCGCGGTGCTGCTCTTCCTGGTCCCTGTTCCGCTCCTGCTGCTGGCCCTGGTCAGCCTGTTCATGAGCGGCGAGCCGACGTTGGTCCTCATCTTCTTCGTGGCTCCGATGGCCACGCTGGCGGCGTGGGGAGCCTGGGACGCGTTCGGAATCCGTGCGAACTGGGCGCGCGTGGTCAGCACCAAGGGCGAGCTGCGGATCCGCTTCGACTCGCCCCTCTGGCGGCGGCGGCGCTTCCTCCGCGAGCTGCTGCGGCGGTGCGGGATCTCGCCGGCAGAGATCCCTTGAGCGAGGCGAGGCCCCTCCTTCTGTGCACCGCCTCCTCCTGCCCTTCCTCGTTGAGCGCCAACCTCGGCGGCGCGGCTCGATGGCGGTCGCAATCACCGGCCGCTACTCGCCAGTCGTGCGTTCGGCGGAACCGGTGGTCGAGGTTCGCGAGCTCACCCTCGACAAGAAGCTCGAGAAGCCGATGTTCCTCACCGTATGCGACGGAGTAGGTAGACCGGGAGCTGCCCTTCGTCCCGCCCGGGCAGCTCGCCGAGATCTCCATCGTGCGCGGTCCCTCGACGATCAGCGACGAGGGCGGCTTCCTGGTCGACTACGTGCATGTGGATTTCGCGCGACCTGGGCGGCCACGAGAGTCGCACCCTCTACGTTCTGGACAAGCCCACCACCGGCCCGCACTTCGGCGACATCCCGGCGGGGCTGGGCGAACCCAGGCTGACCGGATCTTCGGCCGCCTGGCGCTTTGCCTCGGCGAACGCGCCTTCCTGTGCGTGCTCGCAGGGGACGGGAGGACCCGCTGCACCTGTTCCAGCTGGACGAGTAGCGGGCCCATGGGGTTGCAGGGGCGCCCTTCACCTGGGCACCGGTGCCCGAGCCGTACGCCGCGCTCGCTCCCCACGGAGTCATGGATGAATCGCACGCGCAAATGGTCCGTAGTTCCCGGCGATGCGGCTCATCGCCCAGACTGCGCTCGGCCCCGTGCAGGCGCTCAACCTCCACCCTCCCGTCTCGCCGAGCGGCAGCCGGGTGTCGGGATCCTTCACGACCGGCCGGGTGCGCCTCGATGAGATCCCGGCGTTCGCCAAGGATCTCGACGAGGGCCTGCCGACGCTTTGGGTCGGGGACTTCAACGAGGAGGCTGATGGAGATGCCATCTGCTGGCTCACGGATCGCGGGGCGCACAACGCTGTGAGCGAGCACCTGGAGAGCCAGCCGACATGGCGCTGGCCCGTTGAGTCGATGACCCAGCGCTTCCAGCTCGACCACGTGCTCTGCAAGGGCGCCCTGCGCACCGTGGGCGTGCAGGTGCTGCAGCGGGGCAACTCGGATCACCTGCCAATCGTGGCGGAGTCCGTCGCGGGGTAGCGGAAGGCGAAAGGAACCAACGACCCGGCGACAGGCATGCCAGGAAGCCACTTTGGCTCCGAGGGTCTCGCGCCCGCGCGAGCCGTCGAGGCGCTTAGCAGCTATGGGTCTGCGCCGGCAGGCGGTGGCGGGGACCCGGCGCCGGTCCCGCCGCTCTGGTTGTTGCCACCGGTCATCACAATGTCGTCGCCGATGTAGATGTCGCCAATCGTGTTGTCGTGCAGATGGAGCGTAATCTCGCAGTCCGCGCCACTACAGTTGGAGCCCTTGAGGTGCTCAACGAGGTCGTGGCCGCCGTTGCCCGTGATCACGTTGCCGTAGACCTGGTAGGTCACCGGGTCGGAGTTCTGCCCGACCTCGAGGCCTGTATCCACGTTGCCAGTGATGGTGTTGTGCCGGATGGTGGCAGAGCTCTTGGCCAACAACCCCGCGCCGTTGGGCTGGTCAATCAAGGTGTTGTACTCGATGACCACCCCCGAATCGTCCTGCCCGTAGTCGATATAGATCCCGTGGCAGTAGCCGGAGCCAGAACAGTTCACCCCGTTGTTGCTGAAGGTATTGCCGCTGAAGACGCCGGTCTTGATGTAGCCGTTGAACCCCGACGACCACATGGACCTCGTCCCGTTCCCGGTGACGAGGTTGTTGGTGAGGTACATGGTGTTATCGACCTCGTCATTGACGATCCCGTACGCGCCGTTGTCTCTGATGGTCGAACGCATGATAGCCACGCAACCCGTCGTGCCCTCGGTCTCGATTCCATTATCGCGGCTGTGGGTGATGACCACGTTCTCAACCGTCCCGATCGCCCCGTTCGCAACGGTGAGGCCGTTACCAACGGCATTGCGAATGGTCACCCCGCGCAGGGCGAACCGACCGCCCACCCGCACTGCCCCACCCACGAGCTCACTGTGCGACCCGGTAAGGGCAAGGTTCTGGAGCGACAGCGTACCCGGGAGCGTGTAGGAGGTGTTGGCAGCAAGCACGACGGTTCCGCCCGAGCCCGCGGCATTAATCGCTGCCTGCAAAGTACCGTAGCTGGCCGCCTGCACCGTCGGCCCTGAGAGGGTGAACGGACAGGGAGTCACCGTTCCCGCGTCCGGGCCGCTGGGAGGCCTTCCGGAATCGGGCACGCCGACATCAGGCATGCCGACATCAGGCATGCCGACATCAGGCATGCCGACATCAGGCATGCCGACATCGGGCACGCCGACATCGGGCACGCCGACATCGGGCACGCCGACATCGGGCACGCCGACATCGGGCAC